>JBATTM010000042.1:0-9190 GCA_049670545.1 Polyangiales bacterium | reverse complement strand
TCCGAGCGTCTCCTCCTGTCCTGAGCCTGCGATTCGAAGGACACGCGGCGATTGAGTCGCCGCATCGAGAAGGCCTGTCGTCGTGCCATCGCCGAACACCAAGTACGCCTCGCCGGCGCGAGCTCGGTCGAACGGAGAAGCGAGGAACGAGGCGAACGCGACGTCGGCCAGACCGTCACCGTCACAATCTCCGCCGGCGGCCACCGGCAGCCCGAGCTCGCCCCGCCCCGTGTATCCATGAACGCGAAGCAGGTCGTTGGAGGTGCTGAGCTCCCCGATGTCGAGGATGGATTCGGATAGCGTCGGGCGATCTGTCGGAGTGCCTCCCTCGCTACCAGACGAGGTCGACGTGCTGCAACCGAGGGTCCAGACGAGCAAAGGAGTGCTCGCCAATGCCAAGAGTAAGGGCTTCATACGAGGGGTGTAGCATCCTTCGGAGTTCCCCATTAGGTGAGGACGGCCATCGCGTTCAGAAGAACTGCAGACCGAATCCCGCCAACATGTCGAACCGCTGATTCCCCACCGACTGGTCTTTCGGGTACCAGACGAACGTGAATTGCGTGCGGAGGCGCTCGAGGATGGCGATCGCGATGTAGGTCTGGAACACGGGTTGGCTGCAGTTTCGGGCATCGTTCCGCGAGTTGCCCGTGGTGCACGGCCGGGCGGTGAACCGATCCGCGGTGCCGAACTGGTACCCCGCTCGCACACCCAGCATCGGTTGCACGGCGAGGTTCGTCCACCACAGCATCTCGAGCTCCGGGCCACCAACCAGGCTGAACGTAATCGCGGCAGGCGTCGGGTCTGTGAGTGTTCGCAGGCTGCCGATCTGGAGCGCGAGGTTCAATCGCATGTAGCTGCGATGCAGGCTGACGGGCAGGACGCTTCCTCCGACTTCGATTCCAGTTCCGAGCGTGAAGTACCCCCAATGCTGAGGAGGCTCGTATGCGATGGAGTTCACGGCGATTCGCCCTGCAGTCAGCATTGCCGTTCGTTCGAAACGGGTAGGCTGCGCATCTGAGAGCGCCGTCGCGACAGACAGCAATCGCCGTCGAATCTTGGTGGTCGCGTACTTCGCCTCGTCACGGTCGAGTCCGAGCTCGTCGAAGTGGAACTCGTAGGCTGCCAGCAGGCGCATCACGTAGTCGAACTCCGATTCGCCTTCTTCCTGAAAGCATGCGGTTGCGCCTGCTTCCGGGATGACCTTTGGGGGGAGGGCTCCGATCGATGCGAGCTCGCAGTGATGGTGGGCGTGACTCTCGTGCGTCGTGCTTCCACCTGTCGCGTCGCGGCAAACGGAATAGAGCCGATCGAGCGACACCTGCAGGAGGATCCGAAAGTCCCGCAGGTCATCACCCTCGCAGGCCTCGCGGAAACCCGTTGCTGAAGGCTCGTACCAACCCACCATGCATGCGAAAGGCTTCCATCCTGCCGGAAGCTCTGCGGCGTCACCCGACCTGAAAGCCGGATGCAACGCCTCGAGAAGCGCGTACAGCGTTGCTTCGTCGCCGGAACGCTCGAGGCGGTGGCCCGCTTCGGCGTACGAATCGTACATGCCGAGGTAGTAGTCGAACTCACGGAACTCCCGTTCGAAGAAACCGAGAAACGCACCGAGCAGTCCGCTCATGGTCGGGAAGTTCCTGTGCGTGACGAACAGCCTTCTCAACAGCCGGGGATTCTCCTCTGCGAGGGTGTAGAGTTCCTTGGCTCTCGCGGTGGTGACGAACTCGTTCAGAATCGAGAGGACGAAACTAAGCGTGCTTGATTGGTCCTCGGTACTCATCATCGACGGCTGGGGGTATGCCGTGGTGTCTGTGTCGAGGTACGCGTAGATCGTGTCCTCATACACGGGGCGAAGATCAGGAAGACCATCCACTCGAATCTCGGACCACACGCCATGCCCTTCGTCCCCGAGCACCAGCCCGTAGCGAGCGACATCGGCTGCGAGGCGGAGCGGGTTGTTGTCGAATACACCCCCGTCGATGAAAGGCTCGCTCTCGGTCGGACTCGTGCAATTCCATGTCGATGAGTCCAACGGATCCGTCAGGCAGTAGTCGAGGATCTGCGGCTTGAAGGCGACAGGAAAAGCCGATGAGGCGAACAGGAGGTCTCGAATGCTGTTGAAGTCTTTGTCGCTTCCGTCGCCCTCGAGTGGCAGGAGAGCGGCAGCAACGCCCGACGCTGCGTCTGCGTAGTTGGTGAACGTGCCTGGACGACCCCGGCCACGGCCGCGCATTCTGACGACGAACTTCTCTTCCTGGCGCGGAAGTGAGAGCGAGTCGTTGAGTTCGACGGGGTAGCTTTCGAGACGGGTCGCCGAGATTCCAAGGACGACGTCGCAGTCTTCCGGCAGGCCTTCGTGCCATGCCCGTCGTACCTCGTCGACCGCTTGAAGAAGTGCGTCGCGGGTGAAGACGTTCGTGGGACCCACCTGCTTCTTGTCGTACAGTTGTTCGAATCCAAGCCCGGTCCAAAGTGACCAACCGAGATCCTCGGTGGGGCTGAAGTTGTCCGGACGACAAAAGTTCATGGCCATGATCAGGGAGTTGACGCTCCCTGCTGATGCGCCCGTCACGAGCCTGAGGTTGTACCTCCCATCGGTATGGCGGAGGGTTTGCGACATCAGATACAGGTACCCGGCCTCGTACGCGCCTAGGGAAACGCCGCCGCTGATCGTAAGAGAGACCTCGGACCCGCCTCTCGGCATCTGCGCCCGCCCCATGCCGGTCGTCATGATCAGGCTCAAGAAGAGCCCGAGCCTCGCAGTCATCCAGGCGTGTTCGCGCATTCGAACCTTTGACCTACCACACCCTGCGCAGTGCAGGGGGTACCTGCTTGGGTGCACCGTGTCTCACCGATGGCGATGCGCTACCGTGTGCAACGCGAGGAGGTATCGCATGGGAGACGTAGTGACATACGAGCGATCCGGAGGCGTGAGCACGATCCGGATCGATGATGGCAAGGCGAACGCGATGTCGGTACCGACGATGCGCGAAATCAGCGCTGCCTTCGAGCAAGCCAGCGTAGATGAGACGGTCGTCGTGTTGGCAGGGCGCGAGGGCCTTTTCTCTGCAGGTTTCGATCTCAAGGTGTTCCAACAGGGAGTCGAGCCGCTCACCCTCATGCTGCGAACCGGAGCCGCGCTCAACGCGCAGGTCATGACGTTCCCCGCGCCCGTCGTCGTGGCATGCACCGGCCACGCGATCGCCATGGGTTCGTTCCTCTTGATGTCGGCCGACTACCGAATCGGTGCAGACGGCCCATTTCGAATCGGGATGAACGAAGTTGCGATCGGGATGACGCTTCCTCTGTTTGCCATCGATATCGCGACGCCACGGATCTCCCCTCCATACTTGAGTCGAAGCGCGCTCCTTGCGCAGATGTACTCACCTACAGATGCAATCGCGCCGGGATTCTTGGATGAGGTCGTCGCGCCGAACCAAGTCATCGAAGCCGCGCAACAGAAAGCGCAGTCGCTCTCAGAGCTCGACCGAAAGGCTCATCAAGCGACGAAGACTCGGATTCGAGGAGCGATCGCGAAAGCGGTACTGGCCTCTGCAGAGGAAGAGTTCGGGGGGGCTTCCTAGTTCAACACTGCGCTCGCTACCGAGTGACCGCGAGCCGTTGACTTACAGCAATCGCCACAACCGCGATGCCGGCTCCGACCAATCCGGTCCACGTCAGATCGACCTGCGCGATCACACCGCCTCCGATCACTGCGCCCAACCCCTGACCGAAGAACACGACAGAGCCGTTGAGCGCGAAGGCCACCGTGGCGGCAGGGCCAGCGATCTCCGCGAGCCTCGATTGAACGATCGGCGCGAGCGCGAAAAGGGCACCGGCTCCCAGCGAGATTGTGATCGCGGTGAGCACGACGGCGCCAAAGGTGGCGGTCTCGACCACCATACCGATGGTGAACATCAGCTGTGACACTGCGACCAGCAACAGCAGAGGGGGAACCGCGGCGAGACCACGGCTTGCCGCGAGCCGGGCGCCCGCGGCAAGCCCGAACAGGCTGCCGATGCCAACGAAGAGTTGCATCAGGCCGATATCGCCACCTACGAGTCCGGTTAGCGCAGTCACGAGCGGACCAATGAACGCGACACTCGTGAAGGTTGCCAAGAACGAGAGAAAGGTGATCGCCAGCAGCCGTTTGGCGGGCGGGCGGAGCGCTGTCTGGAGGGCACCTTCGGGGGGCGCGGGCAACTGTCCGATCGTCGGAATGACGATGGCTGCCGCGAGTGCCGCGAACGCAGCCAAGCCTGTCGCCAGCCAAAACGACGCAGGCCACCCGTACGCGGCCCCGACGAAGCTTCCGACTGGAATGCCGATGAGGAAGGCAAACGACATACCCGAGAATACCGCTGCGAGGGCGACGGCGCGCCGCTCCGGACCCACCAGCGAGACCGCGATCGCCGATGCGACGGGCAACGTCAGTGCGCCGACGAGCCCCGCGCCGAGCCGAGCGATGACGAGGGTCGGGAATACACCGGCCATCGCAGATGCCGCATTGGCGGCTGCAAGTCCGAGGAGCGACACGACAAGCAGGCGCTTCCGCTCATAGCGATTCGTGACGACCGCCAACGCGGGTCCGCCGAACGCGCTTGCGATCGCGAATGCGGACTGGAGTTGTCCGACTACCGGAACGGATACCTCGAGGTCTGATGCCATCGGTTCGAGGAGCCCCATGAACACGTACGCGCCCGTCCCGAACGCGAACGGGGCCAGCATGAGGACGATCAACCGGAGTGCCATGCCCCGTCCTTGTATATGCATATTTCCCAAAACCCAAGCAGAACTTCCCCGTTTACGACGATTGCCTTGCACGATACGAAAATCGTATCACCATGGGTCGAACAAAAAGGAAGCACGATGGAAAGAACGTCCATAGACCCGCGAATCCCGCATCTCGAGCCGCCCTACGAACCCACGGTGGGGCAGGCGCTGTCGATGATGATGCCGATGGATCGAGGGGTAGAGCCGCTGCGCCTCTTCCGGACGATCGTGCGCGACATGCCGCTCGGCGTCGCCATGGGAACCATGGGGCGCTTCATGTTGTCTCGCCGAGAGAGTGGAGGTGCCGCGTTCGATCTCCGCACCCGGGAGATCGTGATCGACAGGGTGACAGCGCGCTGCGGATGCGAGTACGAATGGGGCGTCCATGTGACCGCGTTCGCCGAAAAGGCCAATCTCACCGATGCCCAGGTGTACTCGCTTGTCCATGGAACCGGTCGAGATTCCTGTTGGGAGCCCCGCGATCGCGCCGTCCTCGATATGGTCGACGAGTTGCACGACACCGGGCACGTGAGCGACGACGCATGGTCCGTCTTGACCGTCCACTTTGATGAGTCGCAACTGCTCGAGCTCCTCATCTTGGCCGGCTGGTATCATGCGATCTCCTATCTCGCGAACGGGACGCGGACGGAACGCGAACCTTGGGCAGCGCGGTTTCCCGCGGCGCGGATCGACTGAACATGCCCGAGCGGGACGAGTCGACTCGCGTTCCCCTTCCTGGTCGGCCTGTCCGCGGGTCGTCGAGCGGTCGGCCTGTCATGGCCGCCCTGAACCTCCTCAGTCGGCGGTGGGTGCTTCGAATTCTTTGGGAGCTCCGCGATGGAAGCCTCGGATTTCGTGAGATTCGCGCACGCTGCGACGCAATGTCCCCGGACACGCTGAGCACCCGGCTCCGCGAGCTTCGCGAAGCTGGCCTTGTCTCGCAATCGAACGATTCCAGGTGGGCGCTCACTGCTCTCGGGACTGATCTCGGGCCGGCGATGAAGGCCCTCGATCTGTGGTCGCGTCGATGGGCGAGGGCTGTCGAGTGTGGTGAGATCCCACCTGGTGGCGCACAAACCGCTTTCAAATGACACGACACCTTCAATCGGCTCGTCGAACGGGGTAGCATCCCCTTTTCGCATCAGGAGGTACCCATGACGAATATCGAATCGGTGAAAGGCCGTGTCTCTCCGGAAGAATGGCAAACCCGCGTCGACCTCGCCGCCGCGTACCGACTCGTTGCCATGTATGGCTGGGACGACATTGTCTTCACGCACATCACTGCCAAAGTTCCGAGCGCTTCGAGCGGCGAAGAAGCATTCCTGATCAACCCCTATGGTCAGATGTTCGAGGAGATCACCGCGTCGTCGTTGGTCAAGATCAACATCAAGGGCGAGAAGATCATGGAGTCTCCGTTCCCCATCAACCCGGCCGGGTTCCTGATCCACAGCTGTGTTCATGAGGCGCGGGAGGATGCGAAGTGCGTCATGCACACCCACTCGATCAACGGCGTTGCAGTCTCCTGCCAAAAGGACGGCGTCCTCCCAATCTCGCAACAGTCGCTGTATGTGCTCTCGTCGCTTGGTTACCACAACTACGAGGGCGTTGCGCTGAATGACGACGAGCGCCCGCGGCTCGCGGCCGATCTCAGCGACAACATTTTCTTGATGCTTCGCAATCACGGTCTGCTCACCGTGGCCAGCTCGATCGCAGACGCGTTTCTCGCGATGTACATCTTCGAAGCGGCGTGCATGGTCCAGGTTCGTGCTCTCGGTGGAAACCGGGAACTGGTACCCATTCCGGACCAGATCCTCGCTGGGGCCGAACAAATGAGGCAAGCGGTCACACACGGGCTCGGTGGAATGCTGGCCTGGCCAGGTCTCCTCCGGAAACTCGACCGACGCCTTCCCGGATACGAGCTGTAGGCGTACGGTCCGCGGATGCGTTTCGCCCGAGGGGTGTTCTACTTCGAGGTGGTCACCAACCTTCTGAGCAGCGGCTATGCAATGCTCTTTCCAGCTGCCTTCCTGGCGCAGTTCTCCGACGAGCCGCTGCCCGTGGCGGCGATCGAGTTCGGCAGATGGTACGCGGTTCTTCTCGTCGTGTTGTCGCTCGTGCTTTGGTCCGCGCTTCGCGACGGCACTGATCGGTTTCTGCGACCGGTCATCGGGGCTTACCTGTTCGGGGACGTGCTCCAAATTGGCGTCGCCGTCCGCCTCGGCATGTCCCTTGGCTTCTTTTCTGTCGGCGTCCACGCCGCCATTTGGACGTCCGTGGGCTATGCGGCCGTTCGAATCGTGTATTTGCGTATGACGTCCGGGCGTTGAGAGCGGGCGCCACGGTTGCCGAGGTTGCGGATTGTTTCATGCTTCTGCGATGGACGAGGCATTCCCGGTCGATGGTCGCAACCGTGTGCGGCGACGCTCGCAACGTGGTCGGTATGATCGCGAAACGGTCTACGACATTGTCGATGAAGGCCGGTTTTGTCATGTCGCGTTCACCGTCGACGGACAGCCGTACGCGATTCCGACGATCCATGCTCGAATCGAGGACACCCTCTTTCTGCATGGGTCTGCGGTCAATCGAATGCTCACCGCGCTCGCGCAGGGCGTTCAGGCGTGCGTGACCGTCACCTTGATCGACGGTTTGGTTCTGGCGCGCTCCGCATTCCACCACTCGATGAACTACCGTTCTGCTGTCCTATTCGGGCGCGCTTCACGTGTGGATGGCACGGAGGAGAAGCTCCGTGCTTTCGAAGCGCTGGTTGAACGGCTCACTCCTGGTCGTTGGGGCGACACACGCGAGCCGAGTGCCGCCGAAATCGACGCGACCACTGTGATCCGCATTCCGATCGACCAGGCATCTGCGAAAGTTCGCGCCGGCGACCCGGTTGACGACGACGCCGATCAAGGCCTCGATCACTGGGCGGGTGTCGTTCCCATCTCCATGAGCTACGGCGAGCCGAGGCCTGCAGCAGACTTGCGCGGAGGCATCGAGATTCCGCCGTACCTGTGCGGTTTTCGTTGAGGTGGCCGCCCGCATCGCCGGGCGCAGTTGTGGGTCACTCCGGCCACGGTTGGAGCGGCAGGAGCTCACCGACCGGTGTCTTTCCGGAAGCGATGACGCCTGTTTTCGCATCCGCAATCGACCACGCGAAGAATGGCCGAAAAATCGGCTGTGACTCGACGAAGATGCAACGAAGCTCGCCTTCTTCGTACTGACATTCCCGTTGGATCGCCTCGAGCAGACCTTGGCGGTGTAGATGACCGTCCCCCATGTTCCACCCAAGCACGAGCCCGGCAACGGCCTCACCGTCTGCGAACTCGTAGTCGTCGATGTCCTCGACGGCCCTAGGAACGAGCTGATGCAGGATCCGCCCCTGCACGTGCATCGCGCGAAACACAGGCACCTTGGACAAGATTCCCGTCACCGTGCGTTCGTCGTAAATCTCACGCAGTTGGGCACGCACCGTGCGCGCGGGCTTCTTGATATGAGTGTCCATCTTCTCGATGCTGTCGCCTTTGAATAGCCACACGCTGTACGCCCAGTTTCCCGCGTAGTAGCGCATGGAAAGGAGGAACGAGACCCAAGAGGGGAACACGTTTCCGATTAGCTGCAAGACCAATACCGCAGCCACCAGGTACGTGATCAACAGGGGTGAGGCGATAGTGAATGCGCTGACGCCGGCGTTCGCGCCGAACAGGACGAAACCGCCATATACCATCATGATGTTCCACTCGATCGGGACACCAAGCGGGACACTCGACGTGATGAACAGATGAAACGCGAGCATGGCTCCGAGTGCCACCGTGGTCGTGATTCCTCCGTCGCTCAAAATGAGCACGAACGCCAGGCTCAGCTCTACGACCGTTCCCATGTGCGCCATCGTCTTTGCGAGCCTCGACGGGTGTAAGTCGCTCGGATAGTCGCGAAACATTGCGCGCCGCAGTGCGGGGAAATACTGGGTCATCGGGCTGGTGCTCTGCATCACCGCGATCACAGAAGGGAAGTGCTTGTTGAGCTTGGAGACGGCCGCCCAGAACCAGATGGCCGCCCATACCCATTTGGTTCCTGGGATCCAGTCCAAGGCGAACATGAAACAGACGAGCGCAGAGTAGTAGTGCTCCGAACGGGCGGTCAGGAACACCGTCGTGTCGGTCAGTCCGAGCACTGGCAGGATGACGATGATCGGGAGAAGCATCGAGGCATCGAGATTCGGAGCGATCAGCGCGCGTACGAGCATTGCGACCAGCGCCGCGAACAGCAGTACATCGATCCACGTCCGTTTTGTGCCCCCGATGAGCGGTGCCCCGCGAAAGAAGGGGAGCTTGATCGTGCCTCGGCGTAGGAAATAGAACGCGCCGCCGAAGGGTGGGTTGTATCGGCCGGCAAGGGGTCCACTTGCGCATCCGAGCCC
>JBATTM010000041.1:0-23979 GCA_049670545.1 Polyangiales bacterium | reverse complement strand
GATCCCTCGCGCCGGAAAGCGAGGTAGATCGACCGCATCCGCGATCGGCGTGTCCCGGAGGTTGCGTCGCGTCGGGGAGGCCCGGCGAGCCGACGTGGTCGGTGCCGTCATTGGCAGAGGGTACGTCAGTGCTTGCGACGGTGCCAGCGCTGCCGACGCTCCAGTCAGCGTCGGCGTAGTAGTCGGAACGTCACGCGCCGATCTTGCCCCTGACGGACCTCCGACTCCTCAAAACCGGTGAGGTCGGCAGGAAAGTGCGTGTCGCCTTCGATGTCCTCGTCGATGTGGGTCAGATGAATCTCCGTCACGAGCGGTAGGGCCTCTTCGTAGAGACGGGCTCCGCCGATGACGAAAGGAAGCTCGTCCGACGTTCTCGCAAGGGCGATCGCCTCGTCCAAGCTCTCGACTGCCTCACAACCGTCGAACGCGCTGACCGTTGTCGAGACGACGATGTTTCTCCTCGACGGAAGTGGTCGTCCGATCGATTCGAACGTCTTCCGACCCATGATGATCGCGTGGCCGCTCGTCGTCCGCTTGAAGTGCTTCAAGTCCTCGGGCACGTGCCATGGGAGCGCGCCGTCTCTTCCGATCACCCCATTGCGCGACACTGCGACGATCAATGCGAGGGGCGCCAACTCGTCGAGCGCGTCGGTCACACCGCTACCGGGGCCTTGATCCGTGGGTGCGGATTGTAGCCCTCGAGGGAAAAGTGCTCGAATCGAAATTCAAACAAGCTCTTCACGCTCGGATCTAGGACCATGGTCGGAAGCGAGCGAGGCTCGCGCGAGAGCTGTAGTCGCGCTTGCTCGACATGATTGTTGTAGAGGTGGACGTCGCCAAAGGTGTGGATGAAATCCCCGGGTGCCAAACCTGACACCTGTGCGACCATCATCGTGAGCAGCGCGTAGCTCGCGATGTTGAATGGTACGCCAAGGAAGACGTCGGCACTCCGTTGGTATAGTTGTGCGCTCAGCTTTCCGTCTTGCACGTAGAATTGGAAAAGCGTGTGGCACGGCGGCAGCGCGACTTCTTCCGCTTCGCGCGGGTTCCATCCAGACACCAGCAGACGGCGACTGCTCGGGTTGTCGCGGAGTTGCTCGACCACCCGGGTGAGCTGATCGAAACCATCCCGATTGTAGGTGCCGTCGTCTCGGCGCGTCGCGCCAAAGTTTCGCCATTGGTGACCGTACACCGGCCCGAGGTCACCCTCATTGCGGCCGAAGCGGGCGGTCTGCTCGGCCGTCGCCCACTCGTCCCAGATCGAGACTCCCGCCTCCTGCAGATGGCTCACGTGAGTCTGGCCACGAATGAACCACAGCAGTTCGTGGATGATCGACTTGAGGTGCACCTTCTTGGTGGTGAGGAGCGGAAACCCATCCTCGAGGTCGACCCGCATCTGGTACCCGAAGAGGCTCCTCGTGCCGGTCCCCGTGCGGTCGTCCCGTGCGACACCGTCTTCCAGCACCGTTCGGAGGAGATCGAGATACGCGCGCATCGAAACCTACTCTTTGACCTCGACCTCGATCGGATCGCGCGCGCCGTCCCGGTTGATCGAGTAGCGCACGAGTGCGCGAAGGATGTCGTTTCGCTCGAGATCACCGACCAAGCGCTTGATGTCTTCGTAGATGGACGGGTCTGTGAGGAGGGCGCCGATCGTGCCTTTGCCCTCCCGCATTTCCTTGGTGAGGTACGCGATGTCGTCGCTCGCGTTCTGGAGGTTGGTCATGAAAGACTCATCGAGGTTCCCATAGATGAGCTGGTTGATCGTGCCGTCGCCCTGTCGAATGTCCGTGAGAATCGTGTTGAGTTGCCCAAATGTGTCTCGGATGTTGACGATGGCCTCGGTACCTTCGGTCCCGTAGAACAGCGCGTGCGCGGTGCCGCTGCCTTGCTGAATCTCTTCGGTGAGGCGGTTTAGGTTTGCGCCGAGTTCGGTGGCTTGTGCGCCTGCTGACCGAAGGTTCTTGAGCGCTCCTTTGACGTCGCGAGCAAGTTGCTCGTCTGTCATCAGAGCGCCGATCGTACCTTCCCCGCTCGCCAGCATTCCCGATGCCTTGGCGATGTTGCGTGCGGTCTCCTTGAGGTCGTTCGAGAACTCCTGGTCGGCGAAAGGGTCGGTTGCGAGACGAAGGTTGTGAGCTGTCCCCTCGGCTTCGAATAGGGTTCGCTCCGCGAGCGCCATGAGACCCCCACCCACAGAGACGGGCACCGGCTCGTCCGGATCCCACAGGGGATAGGCGTCGGAACCGACTGTCACTTCGATGATTCGGTCACCAAGGAGCCCCTTACTACCGATCGCTGCGTAGCTCGGCTGGTTTGGGTCGTCGTTGGCGACGCTCTTTCCGAGGTCGCCGCGAATCAAGTGCGCTGCCTCATCGATGATCCGATAGTAGACTTCGATCGACCCCGACTCTCCGATGGTGACCTCTGTGACCGATCCGACGTTGACCCCGGCGACACGGACCGTGTTGCCCTTTTGAAGCCCACCCACGTCGGTGAACACCGAGTAGTAGGTAGTCTTCGTCGAGAAAAGGTTCTCCTGGGCGCCAATGGCGAATGCGGTGGCGGCGGCCAATACAAGCGCGACAACGACAAAAATGCCCACACGGAAGCGAGTACTGGCAGCCGTCTTCATCTGTTGCCCCTAGACACCCTTACCCCGCACTCTTTAGCAGAGTTTCGGTGTCTTCGTCGACAGGCGCGTTGCCCTCGATGAAGTCCCGCACGAAGGGATCCTCCGCAGCGCGCACTTCGTCCGGGGTGCCCGAGAAAATCACGTATCCGTCTTGAATCATCGCGATGCGATCGCTGATCGCAAGCGCGGTGTCCATGTCGTGGGTGACGACCACGGAGGTGACCTGGAGGCGGTCGTTGAGGTCGACGATCAGATCGGCGATCCGGGTAACGTTGATGGGATCGAGGCCGGTGGTCGGTTCATCGTAGAGCAACACCTCCGGCCGAATCGCGAGGGCGCGTGCAAGTGAAACGCGCTTCTTCATTCCGGCGGATAGGTCTGCCGGCCACGTCTCTTCGGTGCCGGGCAGCCCGACATTGGCCAACGACTCACGGACTCGCTCCGAGATCTCTCGCTCGCTGATCTCCAGCTGTTCGCGGAGCCCGTACGCGACGTTCTCCTTCGCGTTCAAGGAATCGAATAGGGCGCCTGCCTGAAACAACATTGCCACGCGCTTTCGAATCGGTGCGTACTGTGCCTCGGTGAACTTCGAGATTTCGTTGCCATCGAAGAAGATCGCGCCCGAGTCGATCGTGAGCAGCCCGATCAGCATCTTGAGCATGACGCTCTTGCCCTGTCCGGACCCGCCGATGATCGTGAGCAGTTCGCCTTCCGCGACCTCGAGGTTGAGGCCGCGGTAGACCACCTTTGGCCCGAACGCTTTCTTCACATCTCGAAACTCGATGAGCGCCATCGCGGCAACTTTAGTTGGGCTTGGCTCGGTCGTCGACTACTGTCTCCGCCATGCGCGTCTCCTTGGTGAGCCTCTTGTGCGCCGCGTCTATCGTTGCTGGATGCAGTGGCCGTTCAGACTGTACACGCCAGTCAGAGCCCTACCTCGAACGCTTCAAGGAGATGAAGCTTCGCGCGCTCAAGGTGCTAGAGCTGCGAGCTGCGAACGAGCAGCGACGTCTGCTTGCCCAGGCGCTTCGCAACGATGATGCCAACTCACTTCCTGCCAACCTCAAACCGATGTTCACGCAGCTGAAGGAGGAGCGCGCCGTCTTCACGGACAAAGACCTCGCGGAGAGTGAGGCGACGTTCTGGAATCTCTTCGATCTCATGTTCGCCGAGAGTGATGACGTTCTCCAAGGTGAGATCGTGTTCGTCGAGGCCGACGAGTCGACGACCCGCTTTCAGTATCCTCGGGGGCGCGACGTGCCCGCAGGGCTTCGATGGCAGGGGCTCCGTCAAGCACGGACCTTCTGCGCGGTCGGTGATTGCCTCGTCGAGTCGGGCACCGAGTCGTGCCTTCTGATCCAGATTCGTCCTCGCGACTACCGAGGCAGCGCAGGGGTCACGGTTGGATTCACGCGAGAACCCTGAGCGCCTGTCAGGGCTTGTCGACCTCGATAATCTTGAACGGAATGGTGTCGACGGCGTCGCCGGTTTGGAAGCACCCAACGAGGCCCAATGTTTCCGCCGTGTATCGGTAGCAGAGCGTGGGGTCCATTTGAAATCGCTCTGCGAGGTCGGACTCGCCGGTGACAGCGAGTGAGTTCGCGCTGACCTGCTCTGCTGAGCCGATCTGTTGAATCGTCGCTTCGTCGACGTCGCACAGGGCGTTGCGTGATGTTTGGGGGACATCCGGGTGAAACCAGCGCTCGACGTCCTCGCTGGTCCTGCCTTCCGCGCAGGTGCTGCGGATGGCCTGCAACGAGCCAGAAAGTACGACGCGTGAGGCGTAGCTCCGGACCTCGTCGCCCTGATTCAATACCCACGTAAACCCGAACGCTTGCGCCCAATAGGAGAGCAAACAGCAGGAAAGCACGATGACGCCGAGACATCCGAGGCCCGCCCATATTCCGGCGTTTCGTCGAGTTCCGTTGTCATGGACCGCCGATGGGGTCTCGGGTTCCTGAGGGTTGTATTGGGGGTCTTGCGGCATCTCCTCGGCCTCCGGTTCGTCCGGACGGTACTTGGTCCGGCAGGTCGTGGAAAGTCGGACGAATCGTTCGCGCGGCAGGTCTCAGATTGCCCCTCAGACTAGCTTGACAGGGGGGGCGGCCGGGCCTAGCGTCCGGGCGCCCAGCCATGGCATTTGCGCTTACGCCGGAACGCGAACAACAGGTCGACGACATTCTGACCCGCTACCCGGAGCGTCGCGCGGCGCTGTTGCCGGTACTGTGGTTGTGTCAACGACAACACGGGTGGATCAGTCCCGAGGTCGTCCAGTACGTCGCGGGGCGCCTCGATCTCTCGACAGCGATCGTTCGCGGCGTCGTGACGTTTTATACGATGTTCTTCGATGAACCGGTTGGCGAGAATGTCATCTGGGTATGTCGAACCCTCTCATGCGACTTGCGAGGCGGGAAAGCGATCCAGGAGCATCTGGAGAACCGACTTGGCTGCTCCGCGGGCGAGACCACCGCAGATGGGAAGTTCACGCTTCTCAAGGCGGAGTGTCTGGCCGCATGCGGGCAAGCCCCGATGGTCCAGATCAACGACTACTACTACGAGAACCTCGACGCCGCCGCGCTCGATCGCATCGTCGATGCCCATCTCGATAGAGGCAGCGAGGCGGCGGCCCGTGAGTTCTCGACCCATGCTTCCTTCGGGGCGCCCAGCGAGGCCCCGAAGTCTGTGGCGCCCCCGCCAAGCGCCGAGGCGGTCCGACTTGCATCACAGCCCCCACCGCCTACCGAAACCCCAGGGGACGACTCATGACCGACGCATCGAAGCCGCTCCTGACCACGAGATACGGGCTTGCGAACAGCTGGACGCTCGCGGTTGCTGAGGGCGCTGGTGCCTATCAGGTGGCCAGACGCGCCCTCACGTCGATTGAGCCCGCGACGCTCAAAGACGAGGTAAAAAAGGCCAACGTTCGGGGTCGAGGCGGAGCCGGATTCCCTGCGGGGGTCAAGTGGGGGTTTCTCAACCCCGGCCCCGGAGAGCACGTCTATCTCGTCGTCAACGCCGATGAGAGCGAGCCCGGCACGTTCAAAGACCGAAGCATCATGGACCTCGATCCGCATCGCCTGATCGAGGGTTGCGTGATCTCTTGTTTCGCGATCGGCGCGCATGTCGCGTACATCTACGTGCGAGGGGAGCTCTCGTTCTCGGTCAAGCGACTCGAAGAGGCAATCGCGGAAGCTCGGGCCGCGGGCTACCTGGGTGAGCGCCCGTTTGGCGTCGATCACGAGATCGAAGTCTACGTGCACTCGGGGGCAGGTGCGTACATCTGCGGAGAAGAGACTGCGCTGCTCAACTCCCTCGAAGGTCGTCGTGGCGAGCCTCGGCTCAAACCTCCCTTTCCCGCCGTGAAAGGCGCGTTCGGGATGCCGACCATCGTCAACAACGTCGAGACCATCGCAGCGGTTCCAGACATCATCGAGATGGGTGGGGAGGCGTGGTCGAACCTCGGCAAGCTTCCGGGCGACGGCGGTGTTCGACTGTACGGCATCAGCGGCCATGTGGAGAACCCGGGGCTGTTCGAAGCGCCCACCGGGATCACCCTACGAGAGCTGATCTACGATTACGCGGGGGGAGTGCTCGGGGGTCGGCCGCTCAAAGCGGTCGTGCCGGGTGGATCTTCCACACCGGTCCTCGACCCGCGGCGCCTCGTTGACGCGCCAAACGCCGATCATCCACTGCACAAGTGGCATGGAATGAGCGAGATCGACGTACCGATGGGGGTCGATACGTATCGCGCGCTTGGCACGATGCTCGGAACATGCTGCGCCATCGTCATGGACGACACGGTCAACATGGTTGATGCGTGCCGCAATCTGATGCGTTTCTACAAGCACGAGTCCTGCGGGCAGTGCACACCGTGTCGCGAGGGCACCGGTTGGCTAGTCGACTTGCTCAACAACGTATGTGAAGGACGTGGCAAGCCGGAAGACATCGACCTTCTCGTCGAGGTCTCGAACAACATGATGGGCAACACCATCTGCGCGTTTGCCGATGGGACTGCGATGCCGATGCTTGGGATGGTCCAGAAATACCGTGAAGAGTTCGTGGAAGCCGCAAAGCACGGCCTCCCTAAAGGGGTGCGGCACGACAACAGCGTTCGCCATCTCGTCGGGAAGGTCGCATGAGCGGTCCAAGCACCACTCTCTTCATCGTCACCGCGATTTCCTCCATCGTCGGCGCCTTGATCACGATTTCCGCGCGCCGCCCGCTGCGCGCTGCCATGGGTCTACTCCTTCACATCATTTCGCTCGCGGGCCTCTTCCTGACGTTGAACGCCCACCTGCTGGCGGCCCTGCAGCTTCTGGTATACGCGGGCGCGATCGTCGTCCTCTTCGTCTTCGTCATCATGTTGCTGGGCCCAGAAACGGAGGTCGGCTCTGTCGAGGGCGGCCTCGTGTCACGCGCCACGGCGGCCGCGCTCACCGTTGCTGTGTTTCTGGTCGTCGCGACCGCAGTGGCGCGCGTGACCGCACCGTGGGGGGCCGTCGCCAATGATTTTGGCACGGTCGAGGGGCTGGGGAGCGCGATATACCGAGAAGCGCTGGTTCCGTTCGAGTTGATCTCGATCACTCTCTTGGTTGCGATCGTCGGCGCAATCGCGATCGCGCGGAGCCGAGCGGAGTAGTTCGAGATGGAGATCAGCGCATACCTCGCACTCGCGTCCATCTTGTTCGGAATCGGAGCCGTCGGGTTCCTGACTCGCCGAAACATGCTGATTCAGCTCATGTCGATCGAACTGATGCTCAACTCGGTCAATGTACTGCTACTTGCTTTCAATCGAGCAAGCCCGGGCAACCACGACGGCCAAGTCTTTGCTTTCTTCGTCATCGCCGTGGCAGCTGCGGAAGCGGCCGTCGGTTTGGCCATCGTCATCGCTTACTACCGAATCAAGAGAACGATCGAAACCGACAAGGCCACGCTGCTGAAGTACTGATTGCGCCATGCATGTAGAAGCCACGCAGCAGCTATCGCTGCTTCTAATCATCCTCTTTCCGCTCGCCGGCGCGATCGTCAATGGCTTGTTCGGGCGTCGCCTGCCCAAGCCAATCGTGACAATCGTCGGGCTCGGTTCGGTCGCGGTGTCGTTCGTGCTGGCGATCGTCAGTTTTGTCGAGCTCTTCGGACTGCGAACGGACGGCGCGCATGCCCCGGCGCTCGCCTACCAATTTTACGAGTGGTTCTCGCTGAAGTTGCCGAGCGGCGCCGTCGTTCCGATCAACGTTCAGTTCCTGATGGACTCGCTGAGTGGGGTGATGACCCTGGTGGTGACCGGCATCGGTGGCCTGATTCATCTCTATAGCGTCGGATACATGTCGGACGACGACGGGTACGCGCGCTTCTTCAGCTACCTCAACCTGTTCACCGCCTCGATGCTGATCCTGGTGCTCGGGAGCAGTCTTCCGGTCATGTTCGTGGGCTGGGAGGGGGTCGGCCTGTGTTCGTATCTCCTCATCGGGTTTTGGTATGAGAACCGAGAGTACGCCGCTGCTGGCCGAAAGGCCTTTGTCGCCAACCGCATCGGCGATTTTGGCGTTCTCATCGGGATGTTCATCTTGGTGGGCGCGGCCGGATCATTCGAGTTTATCGATATCAATGCCGCTGCGGCCGGGGGGTATTTCCGTGGCGATTTCCCGGCCTGGCCTTTCGCCGTCGTGCCCAGCTTGGCCACAGTTGCGTGCGTGTTTCTTTTCCTTGGATGCACCGGAAAGAGTGCTCAGATTCCGCTCTTTGTCTGGCTGCCGGATGCGATGGCGGGCCCCACCCCGGTGTCAGCGCTGATCCACGCGGCGACGATGGTCACCGCTGGCGTCTATCTTTGCTGCCGGCTTTCGCCTCTCTTCATCACGTCAGACGTTGCAATGGCGATCATCGCCGTAACCGGCACACTCACCGCTCTGCTCGCTGCGACCATCGCGGTCACGCAGCGGGAGATGAAGAAGATTCTCGCGTATTCCACGGTGAGCCAGCTCGGCTTCATGTTCGCTGCTGTCGGCGTCGGCTTTTTCGCCGCGGGCTTTTTTCACGTGTTCACGCACGCTTTCTTCAAGGCATGCCTCTTTCTTGGCGCGGGCTCCGTGATGCATGCCGTGCACGCGCACGGTGATGCCGATATTTTCAAGCTTGGCGGCCTCAAGAAACACATGCCGATCACACGGTGGACGTTCCTGCTGAGCTGTTTGGCGATCGCGGGCTTCCCGCTTTCGAGTGGCTTCTTCTCCAAGGACGAGATTCTGCTCGGTGCAGCCACCCAGGCGTTCCGCGACGATCACGCCCTGATGGTCGGGGTAGGGTGGTTTACCCTCGTCGGGCTCACCGTGGCCGCGGTCATGACCGGTTTCTACATGTTCCGGCTCTACTTCCTGACGTTTACTGGGGAGTACCGCAGCGCCGAAGAATCGAGTGACGGCCACGGGTACTCCGCCCACCCTCACGAGTCGCCGCGTACGATGACGATCCCGCTCGTTGTGCTCGGCACGGGTGCGGTGATCGTGGGTTTTCTCGGCATCCCGCACATCGCGCCCATTTTCGGGTGGCATCTCGACCATCTCAGTTGGTGGGGTCACTGGATGGAGGCGTCGGTCGCCGGCCACGAGCTTCCCGAGGACATGTTCATCGTCAACTTGGCGTCGGGGCTCGCCTTTCTCGCGATGTTCATTGGGATCGGACTGGCTTGGGTGCTCTACCGCAACAAGAGTCGCGATCCGATCGCCGAGATGGCACCGAAGCGCCTCTATGCGTTCGTCTTCGACAAGTGGCGTGTCGATGAACTGTATCAAGCGGTCATCATCGGGCCGATCAAGAAGGTTGCCACGGTCGTCGGCGCCGCCGACATGACCTTCGTCGATGCGCTGCTCACCAAGGTCCCCAGCCTAGGCGCGCGCAACCTCGGTGGTTTCCTCGCGCGAATGCAGAACGGCGTCGTGCAGACATACGGAATGGTCGTGGTCGTGGGATTCGTGGCCGTCTTGGCGATGTTTTGGACGCCGCGCGCACACGTCGAAGGAAGAGTCGCCGGCGACACCTTGCAGCTCGTTGCGGCCCCAGGTTTCGGCTACCAGTATCGGTGGGATGCGAACTCGGACGGTGCTTTCGAGGGCGCCTGGGGTGAGGGCCGCGTCTTCGCCCCCTCGTACAGTCGGGATGACGTGCAGGAAGTCGTGCTGTACGTCATGAGCCCGCGCACCGGCGCCTCGGATCACTTCAGCCTGACCGAACACTGGTCAGTGTTGTCGCTCGACCGTCTCGACGCAGGCTGGCGTACGAGTCCAAACACGTTGCCGATCGCCGCACGACTTCACGACGGCGTCGTGCAGCTTCGACTCAACGGGGCTCGCGTGTTCGGCGACCCAGGTGCTCCAGAACTCTTCGATCTCCGCATGGGACGGGGCACAGGTATCGAGAATCTCCTCATGGTCCCACGCGCGAAGGTGAAGGCTACGGTTGAAGTGCGAAACGCATTCGGAAACGTCTCGACAGCATCACGCGAGATGATCCTCCCGGATGGGTATCTACTTCCAGCCCACGCAGTGCTCGTGCCGCCAACCGCGGAGGCACGCCCATGACCACCGGGATCCTCACCGCGCTGCTTCTGATTCCGTTGGCTGGCGCCTTCCTCATGCTTGCCATGCCTCGACGAGCCGGGACGGCGATCAAACGGGCGGCGCTCCTGGTCATGCTCGTCGAGTTCGTCGTCAGCCTTCGCTTGCTGGGGGCCGACTACAGCACCGCCGGGTATCGCTTCGTCGAGCAGTTCACCTGGATCGAGCCCCTCGGTATCTCCTACAAGCTCGGTATCGACGGGCTTTCGCTATGGCTCGTTCTTCTGACGACCGCCCTGACCCCGATCGCGCTCTACGCATCTTGGGGTGGGGTGACCACGCGCATCAAGGAGTACGCGTTCTCCTTCCTGCTGCTCGAGCTGGGGATGCTTGGCGCGTTCATCGCGCTCGACTTGTTCCTGTTCTACGTGTTTTGGGAGCTGATGCTGGTTCCGATGTATCTGATCATCGGAGTCTGGGGCGGCAAAGACCGGGTGTACGCGGCCCTCAAGTTCTTCATCTACACCTTCGTCGGCAGCCTGCTGATGCTGGTGGCGATCCTCTACATCG
Source organism: Polyangiales bacterium (assembly GCA_049670545.1). GTDB lineage: Bacteria > Myxococcota_A > Polyangia > Polyangiales > Houyiibacteriaceae > SG8-38. The sequence goes on along the minus strand of JBATTM010000041.1, from coordinate 13,221 downwards.
TCACGACATACAAAGAGCTTGCGGGGGTCTACACCTTCGATCTCGAGAAGCTCACCACGTTGATGCTGCCCGCTGTGCCTCAGTACCTGCTCTTCGCGGCGTTTGCGGTCGCGTTCGCGATCAAGGTGCCGATGTTTCCGTTCCATACCTGGCTGCCTGATGCTCACGTTCAGGCTCCGACAGGGGGGTCGATCGTCCTCGCGGCGGTCCTGCTCAAGCTCGGCATCTACGGCTTCATCCGTTTTGCGATGCCCCTCTTCCCGGTGGCGAGTCAGCTTCTGGGGCCGGTCCTCGCGGGGCTCGGGGTTTTCGGCATCGTGTACGGCGCGTATGCCGCGTGGGTGCAGCGGGACCTCAAGAAGCTCGTTGCCTACAGCTCCGTAAGCCACATGGGGTTCATCCTGCTTGGCCTTTTCGCGATGAACCGCCACGGGGTGTCGGGCGCGATCCTTCAGATGATCAATCACGGCGTGTCCACGGGTGCGCTCTTCTTGCTGGTTGGGGTCATCTACGACCGGCGCCACTCCCGCATGCTCGACGATTTCGGTGGGCTCGCGAAGGTCATGCCCTGGTACGCGACGATCTTTGTCATCGTCACGATGAGCTCGATTGGGCTACCCGGCACCAACGGGTTCGTCGGCGAGTTCATGATTCTCGCTGGTTCGTTCTTCTCCCGGGGCCCTGTCGGCTTTGGAAGTGCGTGGTTCATCATGACGTTGTTCGCTGCGACCGGCGTCATCTTCGCCGCCGTGTACATGCTTCATGCCGTCCTGCGGATGTTCTGGGGTAAGGTCATCCATGAGGAGAACCAGGGGCTTTCGGACCTCAACCTCCGCGAAACGCTGGCGTTGATCCCGCTGATCGCCCTCATCTTCTGGATCGGTCTCTACCCCAAGTTCTTCCTCGACAAGATGAACCCTTCGGTCGATGCGTTCATCAGCGATTTCAGCGTTCGGTATCAAACGTCGAAGGGCGTATCGAAAGCACGGCTCGCCGACCTTCACGCAATCGATCCGGATGCCCACACCGTGGTAGCCGTCCAACGTCCGTCCACGGGAGGTGATCGATGATCGATCAGCTCACCGGTGTGTCGCCGCTCATCGTCCTGGTCGTCGCTGGCCTGGTCATCATGTTGGTCGATGGATTCTCGTCGGCATCCCGTGGTGCTCTCGCCGCACTGACGGCGGCCTCGTTGTTTGGCGCCGCGGGCGTAGCGGGCGCGGTCGCGATGGGGGCTGACATACCCGCGCCGGACTTCATCACTCGATACTTGGCCATCGATCAGCTGGGCCTGTTCTTCGACGTGGTGATCTGCGCGGGCGCCGGATTCTCGGCCCTGCTCGCGGGCGGGTACCTCAAGGAGCACGACTTGGAGCGGGGCGAGTTCTACGTCTTGCTGTTGTTCACCGCGTTTGGCGCGATGGTGCTCGCGCGCTCGGTCGACCTCTTGAGCGTGTTTCTCGGACTCGAAACGATGTCGCTTGGCGCGTACGCGCTCGTCGCGTACCGGCGAACGAGCGCCCGTGCGGTCGAGGGAGCCGTGAAGTACTTCCTCCTTGGTTCGTTTGCCGCAGCCATTCTGCTCTTCGGAAGCGCACTGTTGTACGGTGCCACGGGCCACACGGACTTCGTGGGGATTCGCGAGGCGGTCGCCAACGGTTCGGCGGACCCGATTTTGACGATTCTGGCGCTGGTGATGATCCTGGTCAGCCTCGCGTTCAAAGTGGGTGCCGTGCCGTTCCACATGTGGGTCCCCGATTCCTACGAAGGCGCAGTGACGCCTGTGACCACCTTCATGTCGGTCGCGGTCAAAGCCGCTGCGTTTGCGGTGCTGATTCGCGTCCTCGTGGGGGCGTTCGGCGACCAAGTCAGCATGGATCTCTTCACCGGGTGGACGCCGGTCATCATCGTGTTGGCAGTCGTCACCATGGTGTGGGGCAACCTCGCGGCTCTTGCGCAGTCGAGCGTGAAGAGGATGCTCGCGTACTCGTCTGTGGCCCATGCCGGCTACGTGCTCGTTGGGCTTGCCGCCACGTTCGAGGTGGGGCCCACCGCAATCAGTGCCGTGCTGTTCTACACCGCCGCGTATACGGCCTCCAACGTGCTGGCCTTCGGTTCACTCATCTTGATGGGATCCAAAGGAAAAGAGGCTGTCAGTTACGAAGACCTTGCGGGCGCGGGCCGTCGTCACCCGGTGGCGGCGATTCCGTTCGTCATCGGTATCTTGTCTCTTCTGGGCATGCCGCCGACCGCCGGCTTCTTCGGAAAGTACTACGTATTCAGTGCAGCCGTGCAGGCCGACCTCGTGTGGCTGGCGGTCCTCGGCGTGCTCGCCAGCGCGATCGGCGCCTACTACTACCTCAAGGTCATCGTCTACCTGTTCATGCGCGAGCCCGAAGAAGACGCCCCCATCGCCGTCCCGATGCGTTCGGCCTACGTCACCCTCGCACTCTTCGGCTCCCTCTACTACGTCGTCACCATGGGCATCTTCCCCACCCGCTTCATCAACTACACCCTCTCCGCCGCCACCACCTTCCTCCAATAAAGGAAGAGCAAAGGAGAAAAGGGGACAGTCCCCTTTAAGCAAGGGTTAACCCTTTGAGAAAGGGGACTGTCCCCTTTTCGGCGGGTTAGGGAGTTGTGGCGCGGCCGAGGCGGTTGTTGGGGCGTATGAGGGCGCGCCGGGGACGGCTCTGGGGGAGGGCGTCGAAGGCGCGCTTCCAATCGGCGAACCGGCCACCGGCATGAACCGCGTCCAACACCGCGAGGCCTTCCGCGCGACCACCCTGAGCCAGGACGTACTCGATCCAAGCCCACCGCGCGCTCGTTGCGCGGACGTCCACTCTGCCGCGTACGCCGCGTCGAAGCCTCTTGAGCTTTGCGTCGACGACACCGATGCCAGCGAAACCTTCTCCGTCGAGTGGCGTGTTTTGTTTCGCGACGAAGGGCGCGACGCCAAGGGACACTGGAATGATCGAAGAGAGCTCTTTGCTGAACTCGATCATTTCGTCGATATCGTCATCGGTCTCATCGGGCAGGCCCACCATGAGATACAGTTTCATCCGCTTCATTCCATGCCGCCGTGCGAGCGTGGCCGCGTTGCGGATTTGAATCTCGCTCGTCCGTCGCTGAATGATGTCCCGCATCCGTTGGCTCGCGCCATCGCTCGCCGTGGTGAGGATCCGATGCCCACCGCGTTTGAGGGCCGCCATCAACGAGTCGTCCAGGCGATCGGCGCGCAGAGAAGATAGGCCCACTTCACGCCCAGAATCTGCGAGTGCATTGACGATATCTGCGATCTGCGGATGGTCTGTCGTCGCAGCACCCACCAGCCCCACACGTTTCGCATGCTTCGGAATCAGCGCCAGCACGCGGTCTTTGTCGACGATCCGCATCCCGTCATTCGTGGACCTTCGCATTACGCAGTACGTGCAGCCCCGGTGACACCCACGCTCAGGTTCGATGAGGAACATGTTCCGTAGCTCGGTGTTTGGCGTGACGATCTGCGAGAACGCGGGGAGCTTGCCACTATCGGCCTTGTCGACCGGCGGCAGCACGTCGCCCTCGAGCGAAGGAACGTGCACGTGGAGCATCTTCGAGAGGGCCCGCAACGCGTTGTCTCGCGTGTTCGAGTCGAAGATCGTACGGATGACGGTGATGATCGATTGGTCCGCCTCCCCCATGACGATCGCATCGACATAGGGCGCCAGGGGCAGGGGATTGCTGAACGTGAGCGGACCTCCGGCGATGACGATGGGGTGGCGCGCGTCTCTTGCTTCACCGAGTGGTGGGACGCCCGACAGTTCGAGCGTTTGAATCACACCCGCGAGTTCGGCCTCGTAGGCCACGGAGAACGCGATCACCGGGTAGTCCGAGACCGGACGGTGCCGTTCATAGGTCACGAGCGCGGCGCCCGCCTGGTACCACGCGTCGACGTCGTCCGGAAGGAATGCTCTGTGGGCCGCCATTCCGTCGATGCCGTTGAGCGTCCGGTAGATGGTTTGGAACCCAAGAGATGACATCGCGACGCGATAGGGGCTTGGATACACCAGTGCGATCGCCTCCGGCGCCTCCTTGACGATGGTGCCGATCTCCTCTTCGAGGTAGCTCGTGATCTCTGAACCGATACCCATCAACGTCGAGCCTAGCGCCGACCGGCAGTCAGGCCATCACCCAATGGGTTAGTCGACCGCGCTTCCCACGCGATTCCACCGGACTCGCTCCTGCAACGAGTCGTTCGTGTTCTTCCACGAGAGATAGATGAAGAGCGCCTTGCCCTTGATCCGCGAGTTGCTGACCGCTCCAATCAACGGGTTTCGGCTGTCGTTGGAGCTATCGCGGTGATCGCCAAGGACATAGACATGCCCTTCGGGCACTTTCACGGGAAGCCTATCGAGCGGAAAATCGTGTTTGGAATGGCTCATCCGGTGCGGATCCCCGTCGAGGGTTTCCTCATAGACCATGCACGTGCTGTCGATGTTTTTCTGCTCTTCCCGAGAACAGGAGCCTACCTCCACCGTCTCCAGGACCTCGCCGTTCCGAAAGATCTTGCCCTCGCGAATCGCGATCTCGTCGCCACCGACGCCGATGACACGCTTCACGATGTCTTCGTTGTCGGCGGGGCTATGCAGAATGATGACGTCCCCTGGGTCGGGGCCGCCCCAGTTGAAGACGGCTTCATGGGTGAAGGGTAGGAACAACCCGAAGGGATACTTCGCAACGACCACACGGTCGCCGTCCTGGAGAGTGGGCTCCATCGACGGGCCGTCGATCGCGAACGCCTCGAACAAGGTAATCCGGATGAAAAGCGCCAGAAGTAGCGCTCCGCCGATCGTCAGAAGGTTCGACTTCCAACCGTCGCCCTTCCGTGGTGTCGTCTCCGACTTGGAGCCGGCGCTGTCTTTTCTGTCGTTGCTCATGCGTGCGGATCAGCGGGCAAGCCAAGGCGGAAAACCCCCTTTGTTGGCGCCGACGCTAGTCTGCGGGTAGGCATGCGTCAAGCAAGCCATGGTCACCCTCAGCATCGATACCGCCACCGAGCACGGAACGATTGCAGTCGCGAGCGGGGACGACGTACTAGCCTCCACGTCCTGGAGATCATCGGCACGCCACGGCGAGAACCTGTTCGGGCGACTCGATGAGGTCCTTCGCGGCGCTCGGGTGGTACGAAGCGACCTCTCCTGGGTTGCGGCAAGCGTGGGGCCAGGGAAGTTCACGAGCCTTCGCGTCGGACTCAGTACCGCGAAGGGGATTGCGCTCGGCCTCGATATTCCCATCGTCGGCGTCGGCTCGCTGCCGGTGCTCGCGCGAACTGGGCGACGCGAGCACGCGAACGTGACCGTTCCTCTCATGAACGCCTACCGCGGCGATGTGTTCGGTGCGGCCTATGAATGGTCCGGCGATTCAATTGAGGAAGTGGTCTCGCCTACGTTTGGTCCTCCCGCCGACGTACTGGCTCGGATCCGGGCTGCGCTCGGCGACCGTGCCGTGACGGTGTACGGGGAAGGGGCGTCGTCGAATGCCGAGCTGGTCGCGGACGAGTTCGGACTCGACTCCGCGACGATCGCTCAGGCACCCGTCGCGCCCGACCCGATCGCGCTCGCGAGGGAGGCCAATCACGTTTTTCGTAGTCGTGGACCGGACGACCTTGCGGGCTTAGAGCCCCGCTACCTCCGGCCAAGCGACGCGACGCTACCGGACCGCCCGCTTCGTTCTCTGGACTGACGACGACTACGCGGCGCCGTGTACGGCAATCGTGTCGCGGTATGCGCGTTCGTACAAGCGCGTCGTTCGTTCCCAAGAGTGATCAATGCGCATGACCCGACTCTGGAGGGCAGCGAACGCTCCCGTGTGTGCGAACGCTGCGGCCGCACGTTGAAGCACGCCAAGCAGCGAAGCTGGTGCGGCGTCGTCGTAGAGGAGTCCCGACCCCGTTTGGAGCGAGGCGTCGCAGTCGACCACTTCATCTGCAAGGCCGCCGTCTCGATACACGATCGGCACGGCTCCGTAGCGTTGCGCCAGCATTTGGATGTTGTCGGTGGGAGCCGCGTGATCCGGCGCCACGATGAAATCGCTTGCCGCGAGCAGTTGGTGTCGAAACGGTTCTTCGTCCCCTGTCTTGATCTGGATACGATCCGGCCACTGATCCCAAAGTTCCTCGTAGATCGCGACCAGTTCGCCATCGCCCGCAAGCTGGACGACCAGCTGTATGTCGTTTCGAAGCAAGTCCGGCCCGAGCTGCGCGATCAGACGCATCCCTTCGCTGTCAACGCTTCCCACTGCCCCGAAGAGTGGGACGTCGCTGCGCACTGGAAGGGCGAGCTCGCGTTGCAACTCTGCTTTGCACTTTTCCTTGCCACTCATGTCGAACGGATCGAATCGCGCGGCGAGATGACCGTCGGTTGCGGGGTTCCAAAGCGACGGGTCGATACCGTGGCGAACACCCGCGAGCTTCGTGTGAATCTCGGCGAAGACCTCGCTCAATCCTTCCCCTTCGTCCGGGCGCTGCAGGCGATGTGCGTAGTTTGGCGACAGCGTGATGATCCGATTCGCCGTGAGGAGGCCGGCCTTGAGTGAGTTGACGCCTTGACCGTCCTGCGCTTCGTCTCCGAGCGCCAGCCACGAGGCATCTTGCGAATCGAACTTGCCTTGCTCGGAAGCATCGTAGATCGTCAGGGCGCTAGGGATGTTGGGTAGTTCCTTGCGGAGTCGGGCGACCGCGACAGCGCCCGCCCACCCGTGTCCGTGCACGATGTCGTAGTCCGTCTGACGATCGCGGACCAGTTCGACCACGGCCGCCGCGAATACGCCGACCCGTGACGCTTCGAGCTGTTTCCCCTCGGCCTCGAGCGACTCCGCCGACAAAAGGACCTCTTCATTCCCGACGAACGTGAGTCCAACCCCGTCTGCGTTCCGTCCGGAGTAGATCTCGCAGGCCCAGGGGCGCCCACCGAGTTCGAACTCGAGCTTGGTGAGCCGACGCGCGAGCGCGAGCTTCGCCGTGTCCACGTGGCCGTAGAGCGGGGCGACGAGGTCCACTATGTGATCGGCGCGACGTAGCACTTTGGCCAGGGTGCTCACGTCTGATGCGTCGCGGGCAGACGTGAAGGCCTGAGGAGCAATGAATAGAACTCGCAAAGTGGTGGACCATAGCCACAGTTGGCCCCCCGGGCCACGTGTAAAACCGCCTTGCATCCCATAGGTCAAGCGCCAGGCTTAGGTACAATGGGCGAAGCCGGGAAAATCGTCGTGACAGGAGCTTCCGGGTTGGTGGGTACGGCGCTCGTCCCCACCCTCGCTGCCAACGGTTTCGAGGTGATTCGGCTCGTTCGACGAGATCCCCGCGCCGACGACGAAGTCCGATGGAACCCCGGGAACGGCACGATCGACGCTAGTGGCCTCGACGGAACCGTGGGTGCCGTGCACCTCGCCGGCGACAACGTTGCAGAGGGCCGCTGGACCGGGACGAAGAAGGCACGCATTCGCGATAGTCGCATCGACGGAACCACCCTGATCGCCAACACACTGGCTACGCTCTCGCCCAAACCGCGTGTATTGGTATCGGCGTCTGCGATCGGGTTCTATGGCGATCGAGGCGACGAAGTGGTCGACGAGAGCACGGCGGCTGGAACAGGGTTTCTCGCGTCGGTGTGCCAAGACTGGGAGGCAGCCACTGCGCCTGCCGAGGCGGCTGGAATTCGCGTCGTTCACACGCGCGTAGGGATCGTCCTGGCCAAAGAGGGTGGGGCGCTCGCCAAGATGAAGACCCCGTTCGCGCTCGGTGTCGGCGGGCGCATCGGCGATGGCCGTCAATACATGAGCTGGATCAGCCTGGACGACCTGGTCTCAGGTCTCCTCTTCGCCGTCCAGAATGCGTCGGTCCGCGGGCCGGTCAACATGGTCTCGCCGGAGCCCGTGACGAACGCGGAGTTCACGGAGACACTCGGGCGCACGCTCAAGCGACCTGCGGTGCTGCCGGTGCCCAAGTTCGCGCTTCGCCTGGCGCTCGGTTCTGAGATGGCGAACGAGATGCTCCTGGGCGGCGCACGCGTATTGCCTTCGGTCCTCCACGACAATGGCTTCGCCTGGGAGCACACCGACCTGCGATCGGCGCTCGAAGCTGCGCTCTAGGCTCAGCTCGCCGTTTGGGGTTCGAGTTCGATCAGTGTGATCTCCGCCGGAGCGGCGATGCGCATGGGCGGGCCCCAGTACCCGGTTCCCGAGCTGACATAGATCTGCGTGTCGCCACGTTGATGGAGCCCTGAGACGAACGGCTGCACGAGACGTGTCAGCAGCCCGAACGGGAAGATTTGCCCGCCGTGCGTGTGTCCCGAGATCTGCAAATCGACTCCGTGTTCCTTTGCCTGATCGAAGTGAATGGGTTGATGTGCGAGCAGCACGACAGGCTTAGAGGCGTCGCGGCTCGCGAGGGCACGTCTCATGTCCGAACCATGGCCATTGCCGAACTGATGTGCCGTCCAGTCGTCGACTCCAGCGACCTGGAGACACTCGTCCCCTTCCCCGAGTGCGATGCACTGGTTGCGAAGAGGTTGAATGCCGATGCTCGTCAGGAACGCCAGCCACTCGTCGGCGCCTGAGTAGTACTCATGATTTCCTGTCACGAAGAAGGTCCCGTGCGTCGAACGCATGTCGCCGAGCGGTCGTACGGCCTCGCCAATCTCGCGGACGCTTCCGTCGATCAAGTCTCCGGTGATCGCGATCGCGTCAGCGTTGAGTTCGTTGACTTTGCCGACGACATCCTCGATGAACTCGCGGCCGATGGTGGGCCCGACGTGCACGTCCGTGAGCTGCACCAGCCGGAAGCCGGAAAGCGATTGGGGTAGATTCTTGAGCTTGACAGTCAGGCGCTTCACCTCCACCGGGCGGACAGCAGACCAGATGCCCCATCCCGAGACTGCGAGCGCGAGCGCCGCGGTGCCTCCCGCGAGCATCTGCGCCAAGAAATCACGCCGGCCTGGGTCGACCACGGTGAGTTGGGCGTACTTCACCCATCCCCATCGAACGAACTCGCCGCCCCAGAGAAGCATCAGTGTGACGAACATCACGCCCATCCACAGATATCCGAGCCACGCGATCGGAATCGCATACACACGAGGGAGGATGCGCCACACCAACATCGAAGATGGGACCGAGAGGCCAAGGATCACCAGTGCGACAGTGGCGACTTGCCGCCAGGGCTCTGGAAGCGCCGGATCTCGGACCAACCGCGCCCACAGATAGAAATGGATCGCGAACGAAAGGCCGAAAACGACGCTCAGGAATATGAAAATTCGGCCGACTGACATGACATGTGACTAGCCCCGCATAAGGACGAGCCCAGTCGCCGTCAACCTAGCCCTTGCCCGCGGCTTGGCCTGGGACCGACGGATCAGGCGAATCATAGCGCGTCCGGCTCTCCGAGAGATGCGCTTCGAGCCGCTCGTGCACTTCGGGGTGGCGGGCCGCCACGACGCGTGCTGCGAAGAATGCCGCGTTCTTGGCGCCGTCGATCCCGACTGTCGCAACCGGTACACCGGGCGGCATCTGAACGGTACTGAGCAGGGCGTCGACTCCCTGCAAGGCGCCTGACGCAATCGGAACACCAATGACGGGAAGAGTCGTATGCGCCGCGACGACGCCGGCGAGGTGTGCTGCCATCCCCGCGCATGCGATGAATACTTCGACCTCTCCGGCCTCGGCCGCCGCGATGTACTGGGCGGTCTCGCGCGGTGTTCGGTGGGCCGATAGGACACGAACATCGCAAGGGATGTCGAGGCCGTCGAGGACTTCGCGGGCCTTGAGCACGACTGGCAAGTCGCTCGGACTTCCCGTGAGAATCGCCACGACCGGGCCGTCGCTCTTGGTGAGATGATGCTTCGTCACGGTGACCTCCGGAGGGGGGCATCTCTAGCAAACCGTGGCCCGTGTGCCATCCGAAAAAGGGCCCCTGAAAACCTCGCGACGAGCCTTTACGAGGCCGAATCACCCGTCTATAACCGCCCCCCGAATGACTAGCGAACCACGTCAAAACCGACGCGGCTTCCGATGGGTCGCCTTCACGACCCTGGGCGTCGCACTCCTTCTTCAACCGTCCGTCGAGGCACAGGACGTCGATGCATCCGGAGAGCCCGTGGCCGACCCGCCAGGCCGGCATCCCGAGGCGGCCAAGTACGATGCGGACGAGTCCGACGCGGCCACCGATGCTGTCGAGGCTGTGCTTCCTGGGGCGGGTGACCCCAGCACGTTCATGATCACCGGTCCAGGCGGAGTCCCCGTGGAGGCTGCGCCGAGTGATACGGCGATCGAGACCGTGAGGGCGAGCCTCGCGCGCATCAACGAACAGGCAGCCGCTGGTGTCCCGTCCGCGTACGTGATTCAGTTTGGCGATACGTTCGACTGGCTCCAACTCACTTCTGGCGAGTGGATCAAGGGGTCGGCGAAGCGCATGCGCGACGATAGCATCGAGTTCGACAGCGACGAACTTGGCCTGCAGACCATCGACTTTTCAGATGTGAAAGAGCTCGTCTCCCCGACCGTCCACACATACGTGTTTGACGATCGGGTTAGCGCGACAGGGCTTGCGGTCGTCACCGCCGATGAGGTGATCGTCGAAACCGACGAAGGCACGAAGACCTTTCCTCGGAGTGAGCTCGAGTCCATCCTGGAAGGCGGCACGCGAGAGCGCGATTGGTGGTCGATGAAGCTTCGCTTTGGTCTCACGCTCAACCGCGGCAACACCGACCAGCTGACCTACGACATCCTTTTCAACGTGATTCGCGAAGACCGTATGACCCTCCTCGACTTGAGCTACAACTCGAGCTTCGGCCGCAGCGACGGGTCCCAAAACGTCAACCGGCATCTTGGCGAGTTCGATTTCAAGGTGTTTCTTTCAAGCCGATGGTTCGTGGTCCCGGCGTTCGGTCAGCTTTTCAACGACCGGTTTCAGAACATCAAGTTTCGCGCAACGCCTGCAGCCGGCGCTGGTGTCCACATCATCGACAAGCCCAAGGTGAAGTGGGACTTTCAAACCGGTATTGGCTACCAGTACTTGAACTATCTCGACGCATCACAAGTGACTGGATCGAACCCTCAGAACGACGTCTTCATTCCGCTCTACACCTACGCAGATTTCGACATCACCGGGGATGTCGGTTTCACAGTCGGCTGGCTGACCAACCTGGTGGTCTCGACCATTGGCAATACGAACCATACGGGTAAGGCGGATCTGTCGATTGAACTCACCAGCGTGATCGACCTCGATATCTCCTTCCTCTACTTGAGAACCGAAGACCCGGCACCGCCAGCCGATCCCGCCGACCCCCCGATCGAACAAAACGACTACCAACTGATCGTCGGCATCGCGCTCGAACTCGGCTAGGGCGCGAACGCAGCCCGGTCTCCGGTCACGGACGGCTTTCGTACTCGTCGTGTCGACGCACCCAGGCCATGGTAAAGTCGAGATCTGACTCATCCCGCCCCTTCGGAGCGCGGTCGAGCCAGTTGTACGTGCCGATCAGGATGTCGAGCCCTCGGCCGTACGTCGAGTACGTGTGGTAGAGGTCGCTCCCTTCTTTGATGAAGAAGCTCGCGCCCGGCATTTCCTCTCCGACGTTCTCTGTATCGGCGTAGTTGTACCGTTGGCGCTCCACGGAAGGGTCCCCGACTTCAAACGACACCCCAAAGTCGTAGTTGAAGCGTGAGTCGTGCGACGAGACCCAAGGAAAGCTCCAGCCCATCCTCTTCTTGTAGGCATCGATCTCGCCAAGCGGCGCTCGCGACACTGCGACAAACGAGACACCTCTCGCTGCCAAGTGTGCTTGCGTTCCATCGAAGCTGTCCGCGAGGAACGAGCAGCTCGGGCATCCGTCCGCCCAGTCTGGCCCCAGCATGAAATGGTAGACCGCAAGCTGATCATGCGTCCCAAAGAGTGCCTCGAGTGATAACGCACCGCCGGCGCCCTGAAACGTGTACTCCCGGTCGATTTTCTCCCACGGGAGCTCACGGATCTGCTGCGTCATCTGGTCGCGCAGTCGTGTGAACTCCTTCTCCTTCGCAAGGAGCTCTTTGCGCGCGCGCAGCCATTGCTCGTGACTCACGATCTCATGCTTCATGGCATCACCCTCCGGAGGTTGATGCTGGATCATAGGCATGCGTCGGCGCGCCGCGTCAACTGCCAGCGGGAACGGGTCCTACGTTCGACCTGGTCCACGCCCGCGCTACCCTGCGGCATGGGGAAGCCGGCTCCGTCGACCACACACGGGCGCAAGCTCCAGCGTCTCCGTTCGCTCAGTACGCTGCTCGACAACGCGGTCCGCATCCCCGGTACCGAGTACCGCGTGGGCCTCGACCCCCTGATCGGCCTCATCCCGGGCGGCGGCGATCTCGTGGGCGGCCTGCTCTCTACGTACATCGTCCTCGAAGCCGCCCGCATGGGGGTCCCTAGGGACAGGCTCGGCAAGATGGGCACGAACATCCTCTTGGAACTCGGTGTCGGAACGATTCCGGTGCTTGGAGACTTTTTCGACGTTACTTGGAAGGCCAACGCACGCAACGTCGCGCTCGTCGAAGAACACCTCGCCATCGAAGAACTCACCGAACCAAGCAAGCCCTGGTTCGTCGCACTCCTCGTGGTCGCCATCGCAGCAACCGTCGTCGGCACGACGGCGCTCTCGATCTGGTTGATCCGCCAGCTGTTCGAGATGGCCGCCGGAAGCTCGTAGGAAAGGCCCCCACGTTCTCGTGAGAAGCCCGCACGTCGAGACTTGCGGCTAGGGGCACGCTAGCGCGATGTCGATCTGGGGGTCTGGCCCCACTACGGTAAACTGATCGTCTTGGGTGCAGAGCAACGCTCCGTCGCTGTCTCGTCCACGAAGCTCGACAGAGCATGGGCCTGCCGGGAGGGAGGCGATGCCGAGCCACATGCCGCGGTCGTCGAGTTCGAGGTTGCCGTTGGCTTGGAGGTCGTCTTCGGTCTCGGCCTGTCCGGTGCAGAACAACAGGTACTCTACGGCCGCGAGCGAGCTGTTCGCGTTCGTCACGGAGACGAACAGTTCAGTATCGCCTGTCTGCGCCTCGTCACCGTCTCCGCAGCCGACGAGAACTCCAAGGCCAACCAACAACCAACCAGCACATCTTCGGACAAGCATAAGACCGCCCCAACGAAAGAGAATTGAGTAAGATCCGCATCTAGTCATGAGTCCCAAGAAAGATCAACCCCATCTC
>JBATTM010000040.1:0-2446 GCA_049670545.1 Polyangiales bacterium | reverse complement strand
TGCAGGACCTGGACGCCGCGAGGGTCGTCTTCGAAAGCGGAGTACCGGTCGTATACATCCCGGGATTCTTTGTCGGAGAGAAGCTGCGCGTCTCGCGCCCCGAGATGGTCGAGTACATCGAGGGTCGCGGCGAAGTGGGTGACTTCCTCTTCGAGCTCTATGAGGGCCACCCGCTCTTCGGCAGCCACTACGCGCGGTCCAAAGTGTTGTGGGACATGGTCACGATTGGCTATCTCGTGGACCCTTCGTGGTTTCATGAGAACGAAGTCGCGGCGATGACCCTCGACGACGAACAACGGTGGGTCCCGGGGATGGGCGCCCCAGTCGTCGAACCCATTGACGTCGAGCGCGATCGAATCTTCGAAGACTTCTACGACAAGATGGCGGCCCAAGACGAGGGCGCGGGCGGCACCGGCGGGATGGGCGGTCCGGCGTGCGAGTTCACGATGTGCCCGATGCGCTGCGTAGACGTCGACACAGACGACCAGAACTGCGGCACCTGCGGAACGATCTGCGAAGCGCCAGACGTCTGCGCCGGCGGGGTCTGCACGCCTGGTTGAGCTTGGGACGCTACCCGGCGCCCTCAATCCACCAAGAGCGAAACGCAGTGCTCTACAACGCAGCGGCAATCGGGACGGGCTGAAGTTTCTTAGTTTCGTCCCCAGCGCGAAATGAAAACTGAAGAACTTCAGCCCGTCCCCGAACTGGCCCCCCGAACTGGCCCGATGGGCTAAGATAGCGGTCGCGCCGCTCCCGATCACGACGACGCGCTTCCGGCCGTAGTCGCGCACGTCGGCCATCCACCGACTCGTGGGCGCCGAGATCCTCGCTCCTAGATCGCCGCTACGCGTGCGCCGTCCGCTTCACTTCGGTCCCCTCGGGTAGCATCTTGTGGTCGGCGTACCACTGCACGACGTCGTGGATCGTCTCGTCGAGGGGCCGGAAGCGTGCGCCGAGGGCCTTCTCGGCCTTGGCCGAGGTGACGGTGTGCTTACGCGCCATCGTACGGACGCCTTCGAGATTCGCTGCTGCGCGTCCTCCGGTGAGAGAGGCCCACGCTTCGCTGATGTGCGCGAACCCGATCGCGAGCCACGCGGGTAGGTTTCCTTTCGGTGAAGGTCGGCCGGTTGCGGCGGCCAGCCCGTCGACGACTTCTCGAAGGCTATGGTACGCGCCGCCGACGATGAAGCGCTCTCCGTTGGGCTGGTCCATCGCTCTCACCATCGCTTCGGCGACGTCACGGGCATCGACGAGCGACGTGCCGCCCTCGGGGACGGCGGGGAACTTCCCATCGAGGAAGTCGAACACGATTTGGCCCGCGCCCGTGGGCCCCGCATCGCCCGGTCCCCACATCCAGCCCGGCAAGATCTGCACGACGCGCATCCCATTCGACGATTCGTACGCCCGAATCTTCGCGTCGCCCTCCACTTTGCTCTTGAAGTAGAGGTTTCGCAGGTCACGTTCCGAGGCGGGTGTATCCTCGTCGCCTGGTGCGCCATCGGGGCGTTCCCCAATCGTGCCCGCCGAACTGGTGTGGACAAAGACCGGTACCCCGCGTTTGTCCGCCGCGGCCATGAGCTCGAGGGTGGCGGTCACATTGATCGCCTCGAGGTGAGTCAGGTGGTCGCCCTTGCCGTAGTACTCTCGAAAGTACGCCGCGGTATGGAAGAACACGTCGCAACCGTCGAGGTGGCCCGCGAACGCATCGATCGACTGGATGTCGCCGACGACCGGAAGGGCATTGGTGTCCCCGAGCATGGTTTCAAACTTCTCCGCTGAGCGGGTGAGCCCCACCACCTCGTGGCCGTCGCGGAGCAAGGTACGCACGAGATTGTTGCCGAGGAGCCCGGTGGATCCGGTCACAAACGCTTTCATCGTCATCTCCTTGAAATCGCCAGGAGGCTGGCATGCCGACTAAACTGAAGTATCCTTCAGTTCTCAAAGACCGACCATTCGCGTTTGCACCGGAGGCTTCCCTGTCTTTCCAGATCCAGCAATCATTGAGGAAAACGCCCCAGCAGGAGCGGGCGAGGGCCACCGTGGAGGTTCTCCTCGAAGCCACCTCTCAGGTTCTGGTCGACCGCGGCTACGCTGGACTGACGACAACGCGGGTGGCCGACCGGGCTGGGGTCAGTGTCGGGACGCTTTATCAGTACTTCGGAGACAAAGGGACCCTGGTCCGCGCACTTCACAAGTCGCACATCGAGCGCGCGTTCGGTGCGCTCGCGTCGCGGGCTCAACACACTGGGGCGCTGGCCCTCGAGGCTCGTGTGGAAGCCATGTTGCGGGCTTTGCTCGAGGTGAAGGCCGAGCAGCCCGCGTTGTCGACCGCGATTCATGCAACGATGCTCGAACTCGACGGGCCGGCCTATCTGCGCGACACGATTGCGCAGACCCAAAGCCTCGTACTTGGGGTATTGAGCGGATACCGCGATGAGCTCACGGG
>JBATTM010000039.1:0-5941 GCA_049670545.1 Polyangiales bacterium | reverse complement strand
CGCTAGACGAGGTCGACTACGCGCGGAGAGTGCTCTCTGGCTGGCAGACAGCACTCGCGGAAGGGCTCGGGGTCTTCACGCTCGACGACAAGATGGTCGACGCCCCACTCGTACGAGCACAAGAGCGCGTGCTCGAACGGGCGCGGCGCGCGGGCCTGATCTCGGAGGTCACCTCATGACCGACCACGTGGAACAGCGAATCGAAGTCGACGGGCCGTATTTCGAGGACTTCACCCACGGACAGGCGTTCGAGGCGCCCTCGGTGACGCTGACCTCGGGCTTCGCGGCTCTCCAGCAGGCCTTCTTTGGCGAACGACTGCGCCTTCCGCTCGACGCGGAACTCTGCCGCGCGGTCACCGGGAACGACGCCATCGCGAGCCCTGGCCTCGTGAGCAACGTGGCCATTGGCCAGACGACGTACCCGACGCAGCGCGTGAAGGGAAACCTCTTCTATCGGGGCGTCGTGCTCCAGCGGCCTTCGTACATTGGCGATACGCTCAGCACACGAACCAAAGTCGTCGCTCTCAAACAGAACCGCCCGAAGCCGGGCCGCCCTGCGAGCGGCCTCGTCGTGCTCGATATGACGGTCACCAACCAGCGCGGCGAAACCGTCCTTCACTTCTGGCGCTGCCCGATGATTCCCTGCCGCGATCCGGAAGCCGTGACCGGGCACGCCGACTCCTTCGATGCCATCCCCGCCGAGCTCGACATGAACGCGGTTCGCAGCGCCGTTCCCGCGGACTGGAACCTCCCGGTATTTCGCGAAAGGGTTTCGGGCGTGCACTTCGCCGATGTTCCCGAGTCAACGACGTACGTGCTGAAAGCGCGCGACACGGTGACGTGCGCTCCCGAACTGGTCCGGATGACGCTCAACATGGCCTTCACCCACGCGGACCCCGGAGCGAGCGCGTATGGGAAGCGGCTGGTGTACGGAGGTCACACGATCTCGATGGCAGGTGCGCACCTTTCGCGCGTGCTCCCCAACCTGTTGACCGTGGTCGGCTGGCGTCACTGCAATCACACCGCGCCGGTCTTCGAGGGTGACGTGCTGCGCACCGAGGTGACCGTCGTCGCGAAGCATCCGATCGCGACAGGCGGCGGGCTGGTTGAGCTTGCGGTGTCGGTGTTTGCGGAGCGCGGGCCAGAGGCGCCCACCAAAGACCGCGACGTGCAGGTGTTGGATTGGCAGCTGCTTGGAGCGATGGCGTAGTGGGCACTTGGGCGAACAAAACGGGAGAACTGACATGAGCGCCGCGATCCTCGAGGGCATGCGCGTGATCGAGGGATCGGCCTTCGTCGCAGCACCGCTCGCCGGCATGACGTTGGCGCAAATGGGTGCCGACGTCATTCGCTTCGATCCTCTGGGTGGCGGTCTCGACTACCGTCGCTGGCCTGTGACCGACGACAACGAAAGCCTCTTCTGGGCCGGCCTCAACAAGGGCAAGCGCTCGATCACCGTCGACATGCGGTCGGAACGGGGGCGCGAGCTCATCACCGATCTCGGGTCCGCACCGGGCGACGACGGCGGCATCTTCGTGACGAACTTCCCGGCACGCGGGTGGCTCGACTACGAGCGGCTCCGCGCAAAGCGCCCCGATTTGATCATGATCAACCTCGTCGGCGCGCGGGACGGCTCCACCGCGGTCGACTACACCGTCAATCCGGCCGTAGGCTTTCCCTCGGTGACCGGGCCGGTCGAATGGGACGAGCCCGTCAACCACGTCCTGCCGGCTTGGGACTGCATTGCGGGTCAAATGCTCGTCGTCGCGCTTCTCGCGGCGGAGCGCCATCGACGCCGCACAGGCGAAGGGCAATACGTGCGCATCGCGCTCAAAGATGTAGCGCTCGCCATGATCGGCAACCTCGGAAAGATCGGAGAAGTCGTCATCAATCGTTCGGAGCGCCCACGGTTCGGGAACTATCTCTACGGCGCGTTCGGTCGAGACTTCCTCACCGCCGACGGAGCACGCGTGATGGTGGTGGCGCTCACGAAGCGGCAGTGGAGAGGCCTTCGCGATGCGACCGGACTGCACGCGGAATTCGATGCCGTCGGCGAGCGGGTCGGCCTCGATCTCAGCGACGCGGGCAATCGCTGGCGTCTCGCGCGAGAGCTCGCGGGCGTGCTTGAAGCGTGGTTCCGCGCGAACGACCTCGATGCCGTGCAGAAGACCTTCGACGAATACAGCGTCTGCTGGGGTCCGTACCGATCCTTCCGCGAAACGGTCCACGAGGAGTGCACGGAAGACAACGATCTCTTCAGCGTCCTCGAGCAGCCCGGCATCGGCACGTATCCTGTCCCCGGCACCCCGTTCGACTTCGCCGCCCACGATCGCAACCCACCCGTTCGCGCTCCCGGCATCGGAGAGCACACCGACGCGGTCCTTCGCGAAGTTCTCCACCTCGACGACGGCAGCATCGCTGCGCTACGGGACGAGGGCGTGATCTAGCGGGGCCTACGCCTCTTCGCGTGCCCGAAGCGCCGAGTGGGCAGCCGATAGGCGCGCGATCGGCACCCGAAACGGGGAACAGCTGACATAGTCGAGCCCGAGGCGATCGCAGATGGCGATCGACGCTGGGTCGCCGCCGTGCTCGCCACACACGCCCGCTTCGATGTCGGGCCGAGTCTTTCGCGCCTCGTCGAGTGCGAGCTTCATGAGCTTGGCGACCCCGCGCTCGTCGAGCGAGGCGAACGGGTTCGCAGGCAGGATACCGTCCGCGAGGTAGCGCATGAGGAAGCCCGACTCGGCGTCGTCCCGACTCATGCCGAACGTGGTCTGAGTGAGGTCGTTGGTTCCGAAGGAGAGAAACTCGGCAAATTCGGCGATCTCGTCTGCGGTCAACGCGGCGCGAGGAACCTCGACCATGGTGCCGAACTGGTATCCAACCTCAATCGCTTGTTCACGCATCACGTCGTTCGCTTCCGCTTCGACCACTTCGCGTTGCCGCCGAAGCTCGTTCGCGTGGCTCGTCAGGGGAATCATGATTTCCGGAACGGTGGTAATCCCCTCCCGCGTGACCGAGCACGCCGCCTCGAAGATCGCGCGGACCTGCATGCGAGTCAGCTCAGGGATGACGATACCGAGCCGGACCCCTCGCAGCCCCAACATGGGGTTTGCCTCGCGAAGCGCCTCGACCTTATCGAGCATCGCGCGGGTCTTGGTCAGTTTGGCCGTGATCTCCTCGATTTCTTGGAGGTTGCGGGCGCCCGTGATCCGGATCTGCAAATCGGCGAGCTCACGGGTCAACTCCTCGAAGCTCGGAAGGAACTCGTGAAGTGGGGGATCGATCAGGCGGATGATGACCGGCAGACCATCCATGACTCGAAAGAGCCCGGTGAAGTCCTCGCGCTGAAAGGGCAACAACGCGTCGACGGCCTCGCGACGCTCGGTCAACGAAGTGCTCGTGATCATGCGCTGAACGATCGGGAGGCGCTCGGGCTCGAAGAACATGTGCTCGGTGCGGCAGAGTCCGATCCCCTCCGCGCCATACTGTCGCGCGCGCTTCGCGTCTTCCGGATAGTCCGCGTTGGCACGCACCCCGAGGCGTCGAAAGCCATCGGCCCACGCCATCAGTTTGGAGAGCCAGGGGTCGTCGATGTCGGGGACGACGGACTCGAGCTCACCCTCGAACACCTCGCCGGTCGTGCCATCGATCGAGATCCAGTCGCCCTCGCGAATCTGGACGTCGCCCACCGTCATCGTTCGCGCGCGAAAATCGATGACGACGTCGTCGGCCCCTACGACTGCCGGCCTGCCGAACTGTCGGGCAACGAGCGCAGCGTGGCTGGTTCGCCCGCCACTCGCCGTAAGAATGCCTTTCGCGGCTAGCATGCCGTGCACGTCGTCTGGCTTCGTCTCGTGCCTGACCAAAACGACGTCACGCTTGCCTTCCTTCGCCCACCGCTCCGCAAGATCGGGATGGAAAGCCACCACCCCCGTGGCTGCACCAGGCGACACGTTGAGCCCACGCGTAAGCACCGGTGTTTGAGACCTTGCCGCCAACGAGAACTGCGGATGCAGAAAGAACTCGATCTGCTCCGGCGCAACCCGCAGCACGGCCTCTTCCTGTGTGATCAGCCCTTCTTCTGCCAGCTCGACCGCGATTCGAACTGCGGCTTGCGCGGTTCGCTTCCCATTGCGGGTTTGGAGGATCCAGAGCTTGCCGCGCTCGATCGTGAACTCCATGTCCTGCATGTCGCGGTAGTGCGTCTCGAGGCGTCTTGCGATACCGCGGAACTCTTCGAACGCCTCGGGAAACGTCTGCTGAAGCTCCGCGATCGGCTGAGTGGGCCGCGCCCCTGCGACCACGTCCTCACCCTGCGCGTTTATCAAGTAGTCGCCCTCGACGACGTTCTCCCCCGTCGTGGCGTTGCGTGACATGGCGACACCGGTCGCCGACCCCTCGCCGAGATTACCGTACACCATCGTGACGACGCTCACCGCAGTCCCGAGGTCGTGCGGAATCTTGGCCGCGTCGCGATAGTCGCGCGCCCGCTTGTTGTTCCAACTATCGAAGACCGCCTCGATCGCCATCCTGAGTTGATCCTTTGCGTCTGAAGGAAACTCGATGCGCGCATGGCGACGAACGATCTCCTTGAAGTCGCCGACGATACCCTGAAGATCATCACTGGTGAGGTCCGCGTCGTTCTTGAGCCCTCGACGTTCGCGCGCGCGGGACAAGACGTCTTCGAAAGGTTCGTCGCGGATCTGGAGCACGACCGTGCCGAACATTTGGATCAAACGGCGATACGAGTCGTAGGCGAAGCGTGGGTTGTTTGTCAGACGAATCATGCCCTCGGTCACTTCGTCGTTGAGGCCGATGTCGAGCACGGTGTCCATCATCCCGGGCATCGAAAACTTCGCGCCCGAGCGACACGACACGAGGAGCGGCTTCGAAGCATTGCCGAACCCCTTGCCGGTTTGCGCCTCCATGTCGGCAATCGCGGACAGCACCTGATCCCAAAGACCCTCCGGCGCTTGACCTCCAGCTTCGAGGTACTGATTGCACGCCTCAGTCGTGATCGTGAAGCCCGGTGGCACCGGAACGCTGAGCCGCTTCATCTTCGCGAGGTTCGCGCCTTTGCCGCCAAGCAAGCCGCGTACGCGATCCCAATCGTTGTTGACTGCGGCTTCCGCCGTGTCGAGCTCGTCGAGTGTGTATACCCACTTGTTGGTCATGTTCGTGCGATACGGTTTCATGGAGAGGGAGGGAAAGCAAGACGGCGACCCCGCACTCGCGGGTTGACGCCGACCTCGGTTTCCACGGAACCTCGGCGGATGAGCCCGCGACTCGCCATGGAAGAGCACCCGCTGCGCGAGGCACTCTACGAAGAGCTTCACAGTCGGCCGTCTCCTCTCGTCCGGATTCCCTGCGCGGTGAGTCACGTTGCGGTGCAGATGAACGACGAGGAACGTTCGCAAGAGCTCGTCCATCTGGGAGAGCTCTGCGCACAGAAGGGCGTCGATCCTCCTGCCGACGACGCATCGTGTCTGTACCAGACCTTCGGAGATTTCGAGCTGCGCTGGGAGCGGCACACCGAGTTCTCGACCTACACGTTCATTCAACAGACGGACGCCAGTCCGATGAGTGAACCCACCGCGCTTGACAACGTGCCCCCAGACTGGCTTTGCCGCATGCCAGGACGCGCCACTGCCGCGGTCCACGTCGCCTTCGAGGCGGGAGAGGGATCGCCGGACCCAAGCGAGCTCGAACGATACTTCGAGGGGCAGCCGCTCCGCGGCAGCGTGGTGAGGCGGGGAACCGCGTACCTCTACAGCAGCTTTCGGCTGCACTCGGACGGCTTCGCGCGCGTTGTTTTGAGGGCGCAGCATCTGACACCGCTCCAGGCCGGACGCCTTCTGCAGCGCGTGCTCGAAATCGAGACCTACCGAGTCATGGCGCTCCTCGCGCTGCCGATCGCACGGCAAATCACACCCGAAGT
>JBATTM010000038.1:0-5438 GCA_049670545.1 Polyangiales bacterium | reverse complement strand
CTTGGGGGGTAGCTCACCTTTTGGGCGTAAAGCTGATGCGCATCTGATTACATCCTTTAGGCTGTAGTAGATGAGACCTCGAAGTTCCCATCAGACGATGGCCCTTGGCTGCTTCGGACTGGCGCTCTTGTCGGGGTGCCAGGGAGTGATCGGTTCTGCAGTCGATCCAGACGGCGGGGGAAGCGCAAACGATCGTGTCGCTGCCGGGCTCTGCGTCGTCGACACACCGATTCGGCGTCTGACGAGGTTCGAGTACAACAACACCGTTCGCGACTTGCTGGGCGACGACACGAATCCCGCAGACGCCTTACCCCCGGAGGAGGAAGTCGCCGGGTTCGACAATCAGGCTGGCGCGGCGACCACGAGCGACCTCCTGGTCGAGCAGTACATGAAGGCCGCGGAGGACGTGAGTGCGCGCGCTGTGGTGAACCTCGAAGCGCTCCTCGAAGGATGCGACCCGACGAGCCAGGGCGATGATGCGTGTGCGCTCGATTTCATTCAGCGATGGGGTCAGCGTGCGTTCCGTCGTCCAGTTACCCAGGACGAAACCGATCGGCTGAAAAGCGTGTTCGACTTCGGAATGGCGGACCCCGACCTGGGAACCTTCGAGGATGGAATCAAGTTGGTGATCGAGGTGGTGCTTCAGTCGCCGAACTTCCTGTACCGGCCTGAGTACGGGTCTGGCGAGCCTGTCGAGGGCGACGTCGTGCCATTCACCAGTTGGGAGATGGCCACGAAGCTATCGTACATGCTGTGGAACACGATGCCGGACGCCAACCTATTCGCTGCGGCGGAGAACAATGAGCTGACGACGCCTGAACAGATCGGCGCACAAGCCTCACGTATGATCGCCGACGATCGCGCACGGGATACAGTTCGCAACTTCCATCGGCAATGGCTTCTTCTCACCCACCTCGAGAGCGTGACGAAGGACCCCGCTGTCTACCCCGCGTATAGCAGCTCGCTTCGCTCGCTCTGGCAGGAAGAACTCGAAACTTTCGTCGAATACGTCGTCCTCGAGGGAAGCGGCTCTCTCGAAGAGCTTCTCACCGCGGACTACAGCTTCATGAACGAGCAGCTCGCTGCGTTCTATGGGAACGATGTGCTCGATCCGGTAAGCGGCGACGCGTTTCAACGTGTGAACCTAGACCCGACCCGCCGCGCCGGGATTCTGACGAGCGCAGCGCTCATGGCGACGCATGCGAATCTCAATCAGAGCTCTCCGGTATTTCGGGGCAAGTTCGTCAGGGAGCAACTGATGTGCGACACCCTTCCATTGCCGCCGAACGATTTGGTGATCGAGCCGCCGGAACTCGACCCTACCAAGACGACGAAAGAGCAATTCGAGGAGATCGGCGCGAACCCAGACTGCGCTTCTTGCCATGCGCTCATGAACCCAATCGGCTTTGCGTTTGAGCACTACGACGGAGTGGGGCAGTGGCGCGACCAACAGAACGGTATTGATATCGATGCGGTCGGCGAGGTGATCTTGACCGACGACATCGATGGCACGTACGACGGTGCTGTCGAGCTTTCCGAGGCATTGGCCAACAGTGCGCAAGTGCAAGAATGCGTCGCGTCGCAGTGGTTCCGCTTCGCATACAACCGCTCGGTTACCCAGAGCGACTCTTGCAGTTTCGAGCAGCTCAGCGAGCGGTTCGCGGGGTCCGGCTTCAACGTTCGGGAACTCCTGCTCAGTCTGACTCAGACCAACGCCTTCCTCTATCGACGCATGGTCACTCCGATCCAAGGGGGCACGCAGTGAAAAGAATGAATCGCCGCCGAATGCTTCGCGGAACGCTGTTTGGAGGCACGATTGCGATCGGCCTACCGATGCTCGACATCATGATGCCAAAGGGCGGCTCCGCGCAGGGAAACGCCGCCCCGAAGCGAATCGTTTTCTGGTTCACCGCGAATGGAACGCGTCAGGACGTGTGGTCGCCGCCCTCGAACATGGATCTTTCGAACCACCCGATGCACGCCTCGCTCTCACCGTTCTCACAGAAGCTTCTCTTCCTCGATGGTGTCGACCAGAGTGTCGCCTACGATTCGATCGGCGACGGTCACCAGACAGGAATGGCGTGTCTGTTGACCAATACGGAGATCCTTCCCGGCACCCTTTTCTGCGAGGGCTCATGCGACGGGGCGACGCCAAGCTATGTCGGCTGGGGAGGCGGTCGGTCGGTCGATCAGTACATCGCGGACGAGATCGCGAAAGACGTCATCACGAAGTTTCGATCGCTGGAGCTGGGCGTCCAGGTGAGGAGTTCATCCGTTTGGTCACGGATGTCCTATAGCGAGCCCGACAAACCAGTCCCTCCGCGGGAAGATCCATCTCAAAACTTCAACGATCTGTTTGGGGATCTCGATACAGACCCCTTCGCGCTCGCGCTCGTTCGAAAGCGAAGACGAAGCGTGCTCGACGCCGTCATGGACGATCACAAGACTTTCAGCCGGCGCCTTGGCGCGGCGGACAAGGAGACACTCGACAAGCATCTCCAGTCGATCCGTGACCTCGAGACCCGACTCGATGCAACAGGGGTGGTTGGAGAGTCGTGTGAACAGCCTGGCGTCGACCTCCCAGGCAACAACTATCAGCAAAACGATCAGTATCCGGTCACGGGTCGCGCCCAGATGGATATGTTGGTCATGGCTCTCGCATGCGACATGACACGGGTGGCCTCGTTGCAGTGGTCGCGATCGGTCAGCAACGTGCAGCACAGCTGGGTCCCGCTTCGGCTCAACGAGGGGCACCACGATCTCTCCCACTACGACGACAACAACGCCGACTCGCAAGCCGACCTTCTCGCGATCAACAAGTGGTACTCTGAACAGTTCGCTTACATGCTCGGATTGATGGACGACGTCCAAGAGGGCGACAATACCCTGCTCGACAACAGCGTTGTTGTCTGGGTCAATGAACTCGGCAAGGGCAACAGTCACACCAGACGCGACATCCCCTTCATGCTAGCGGGCGGCGCCCGGGGGTACTTCGACACGGGCCGGCACATCGACTTCGGCGGGCAACCGCATGGCAAGCTCTTGGTTTCACTCACCCACGCGATGGACAAACCCGTCAACACGTTCGGCGTGCCCCAGTACAGCCAAGGGCCACTCAGCGGCCTCACCTAGCGGCGGGGCCGGAGCCAGGTCTCGCCTTTCGCGAACCCAGGTTTCATGAAATACCTACCCGATGGCATTTCGAAACGCCATCTTCGCCGGAGGCGGTAGCCGCTGCTTTTGGCAACTGGGCTTCTGGGAAGGCGCGATTCAGGCGGGCCTTGGCCTGCAGGATTCGTTGCGATTCGTGGGTTCGACGAGCGCCGGCTGCGCGATGGCCACCGCCGCCGTGCTCGATCGATCAATCGTCGCCCTCGATCTCTTCAAAGACATGACTCGAAGCAACCCGAGCAACGTTCATTGGCGCAACCTCAGTCCGTTTCGCAACGCACCTCTCCTGCCGCATGCGCGCATGTATCGCGAGGCTCTCGAGGTTTTCGTCCGACCCGACGACTTGGCTACGCTCAAGCGCATTCCCGTGCATTTCTTGATGAGCGGGTCGCCCGCGTGGCTCAAGGGACGTGCGAGCACCGTACTGGGGTTCTCGATCTATGCGCTAGAGCAGGCTTTCCGGGATCCCATTCATCCGCAGTGGCCAAAGCGCGCGGGCTACCGACCCATCGTCGGGCGAACGGCCGATTGCGCCACCCGCGATGAGTTCGTCGATCTGATCATGGCGGCCTCGTGCATTCCACCAGTCCTCCCGGGAGGAAAGCATCGCGAGGAGGCCGTGCTCGACGGCGGTCTGATCGACAATGTGCCAACCCTGTTGACCGAGGATCAGCCAGGCGAGACGTTGGTCCTGATGAGCCAACGGTACGAGCGGGGCCTTCCGGAGAAGCCGGCGACGACCTACGTGCAGCCATCGCGCGTCATCAAGATCGACAAGTTCGACTACGCCAACCCGGATGGCTTGCAGGAGACATTCGACTTGGGGCTGCAGGACGGCGCTGAGTTCGCTACGAAGAGACGCGACGAGCGAGCCACGGCCTCGAGAGGCTATTCCTGACACTTGTGAGGGATCTCACTTTTTCGGGCCGAACCGCATGCCTATATTGATCGTAGGCTTTTCATGGGTTGGCTTGCGAAGGAAACGCCGATTCCGGGGGCGAGCGCCCGGTTGGCGAGGGGACCACTCGATAGACTCCTGCTTCGACTCGTTCCGCGGGAGCTTTTCGAGAACGACCTTCGGTCCTGGTCGCGGGTCCAGCTCATCTTGCGGTACACGGTCATGGGTGCGGTCTTCACGACCCTGTTCTTTCCGTACTCGGTCTTCTATCTGAAAATTCCGTACACGGCTTGGACGAACGGGCTGTACGCCATCAGCTTGTTCGCGACCCCACTGGTTCTGCGGTGGACGCGTTCCATCTCAGTCGCAGCGCACTGGACCATCACATGTGCGTTCGCCGTGCTGCTCTTTCAGTCGATCGCGCTTGGCGGTGTGTCGTCTCTGGCGTTTCCGTGGCTCGCTGTGCTGCCGGTAGCAGGCATGCTCCTCGCCGGCACACGCGGCGGCCTGTTTTGGACGGCCGTCTGCGGAACCTCGGTGCTCGGAGTCGCATGGATGGGTACCGCCGGGTTGTTGCCCTCGACGACCGCCCCACTGATGTCGCGACCCGAATCGGGCGCCGTCACATTCGGCGCCCTCGCGTTCGCCCTGGGTGCCATGGGTTGGCTGTTCGAAACCCGCTCAAACCTGCTGTTGCGGCACCTGGAGCGTCAGCGAAAGACCTACCACGACCGATCCGTACGAGACGTGCTCACGGGCCTTGCGAACCGGGCGCTGCTGTCCGAGTGCATCATCCAAAGCTGGGAGCGTTGTCGGCGAAACGGGCCTCGCGGAGCGCTGTTCTTCATCGACCTCAACCACTTCAAGCAGGTCAACGACAAGCATGGTCACCTGGCGGGTGACCAAGTTCTGCGGGAAGTCGCGTTGCGCCTCAAAGACGCGTTGCGTCGATCCGACATTGCGGGTCGGATCGGCGGAGATGAGTTCGCACTCGTCATCGAAGGCATCGAGAATCGGAGCGATGTAGCGGCCTTGGCCGACAAGGTCGCATCGGCGCTCGAGGCGCCGATCGAGCTCGACGGGTTCAGCATCAGGATTAGCGCAAGCATCGGAATCGCACTTTACCCTGACCACCGCTGCGAGCTCGCGGGCAGCTCTGACGCGATGAACGCGGAGAGCACGGGCATCCGTCACAAGGTCACGCACGACACCGTGAGCAAGCTACTGCAGCAGGCTGACACCGCGATGTACTCAGCGAAAAGGCAGGGGCGCCGATACTGGATCCACGGAGACCGCACGTCCGGCGAACAGCGAGTTCTCGAGCTCGCGTGACCTTTACGGAGCGCAGGGAAGGCTCGCCAACGCCGAT
>JBATTM010000037.1:0-4854 GCA_049670545.1 Polyangiales bacterium | reverse complement strand
CGTCCCCAACCTCAACCATCACCTCAAGCCCTCACCTCAACTCACAAGAAACATGGCTCATCGCCATCTGGATCCCGCTCATTGCAGATGTTCGCTTCGATGAGGAGATACTCATTGGCCCCGTGATTGTCGACATGGAAGAGCACCGGAGTCCCGGCGGGAAAATCTTTCGTCGCGACCCACGAACCACCCATCGACCCGGAGGGATTGGGGATGGCGATCGTCGTTTCGAACGCAAGCTCGTCGCCTATCACGAAGCCGACGTGCGCCTCGCCTCCGAACGGCGCGTTGAGGGCGAAATGAAAACCCCGTACCTCGATCTCGTCTCCGGCTCGAATGTCTCTCAAGGTTGGTTGCTCGAGCGTGATCCAGTTGCACAATGGAGTCGCGTTGGGTCGCTGCGTATACACCGACAGGACGGTGAACTCACTAAAGCACTCCGCCACGAACGACGTGACACACGAGCCGCCAGGAGGAAGCACGACGCCTCCGTCGCAATCGCCGTTGCCGGGTTCGGGGCAGTCGCCTTCTGGCTCGAGCGCACACACCGAATCGGGCGGCGGAGACCCAAAGAACTCCTCACCGTCGGTCGTCGGCGCCCAGTCGATGTTGTTCACGATGGGCCCCGCCTCGGATGCCGTGGCACCTGTGCCATCTCCACAGGCAACGAGCGCCGCAAGGCCGAAGAGTACAATGAGTGAGCTACGCATGAAGGCTCCCAAGGTAAGAAGATCGCGTTCGGCGATGGTCGCGTACGAAGACAGTATGTGTCCGGATAACCACGTGTCTACGGGTCGGATTCCCGAAAATCATGCAATTCTGCGCTAAACCTGACGCGGAACGCGTAGTTGAACGAGGACATCGGGCTTGATCCGTAGGGTCCCGAGGGCGGCTTTGAAGGGGCGAATTCCGAAGTCCTGCTGATGGATGCTGACCTCCGTGACCCACTGGTCTCCCGCGCTCTCCACCTCGGCAACGACAGCGCGACGCTGCCCGTGTAGCGAAAGCAGTCCCTCCAAGGTGTATCCCCGGTCCCTGGGGGTGACCGCAGTCGACTCGAAACGGATCTCCGGATGCCTGTCTGCGTGGAGTACCTCGCTGGCAATGTTCTCGTCGATGCGGTCGCGGTCGCCCGGGCTCAAGAGGGACGGTTGGTCCCGGCCATCGATCTGCGCGCAAACGACGCGAACACTGTGTGGATCGAAGGATGCTTCGACCGTCTTGTGTGCGGTGTCGACCTCGACCGAGAATCGATCGACTCTCATCTTGAGATCGTGTGCGAGGCCGGCGAGTAGCCCGTCTTTCGAGGAAAAGACGAGGCACTCGGCGTTGTCGGCGTCGTATTGAGGCATTCGTGGCCATCGTACGCACTCTGTGGCCGTCAGCCAACTTGGAGAGCCTCCGCCCTACGGCGTTTGCACGAAGTACGAACCAAGGAGAATGAACATCTCCTCCTCGGTTGTGACCCCACCGCCGGTCGGGCACGCGTCGCAGAGGCCACCCTCACCGCACACGGAGTCGTCCCCGTCGCACATCATGCCCTCGTTCGGTCCGCCGAAGCACGAGCGCTCCTCTGGCGCGCAACCACAGCCAAAGATGTTGAGTCCTCCGCGGCTCGCGAGGAGTCGAATCGTATCGACGAATTCGCAGGTCTCAGCCTCAGGCTTCGTCGATTCACGGCGAACTTCGCTCGGATTGGTCTCGCCGTTGTCCCACAGCGAACAGTACCGGAACGTCCGATCACGCGCGTCGGGAGACGAGTAGACGGGCAACTCGGGCTCGAAAAACCGTTGGTAGAGCGGATCCGCGTAGTCGCGGCTTGTGTACTCCGGGTCGCGCTCGAGCGGGGTGCAATCGGGACCAGGCTCACACGGCTCGCTCGGCGGGTACCACACGCGGAACCTTTTCCCGAACCGATGTGTGTGTGTGCTGAGCGTGAGCAAGCGCGCATGCTGCGGAATGGTGAATGAGGTGCAGACCTCTTTGGAGGTGAAGGCGTCGACGGTCCCCATGCCGAAGATGTCGAACGCGTCGAAGATCTGAACCCTCTTGTACTTCTGCTCCTCGGGCTGGGCGAACTCGATGTTCATCCATTGCTCGATCATCGTGTCTTGCTGCGTGAGGTTGAACGCATGGCTGTCCCATACGATGAAGCCCTTCACGGGGACGAGTGAGTACACATCCGTCGGGTACTCCTCGCGGAAGGTGGCTTCCTGCGCCGTGGCGATGTTCTGGCGAACGTCTGCCGTGCCGAACAAGCCCGCGACGGTGCCGAGGTCGTTGGGGCCGTTGCGGTAGCCGATGCACGCCACGGAAGTCGTCGGCGCGGTCACACATTGACTGCGGTCACCGCACTCGGACGACCCGGGGGTGCAGGCGGTGCCGTCTTGGTCGCCACCGAGGCACACCCAGTTCTTCCATGCGCCGTTGCTTGGGTCCCACTGTGCTTCTTTGCCCTCTGGTGGCACGTAGAACTCGACGATGCTGTGGTGAGATTGAGGGCTCTGCGCCAGGAGGATCTTGTTGAACGCGAAGCAATCGCGCTCGGGGCCACCCTCGACATCGGTGCAGGGAACCTTGAGCTCGTCCGGAACCCTAGCTGAGACGTCGTAGTAGCTGACGAAGCAGACCTCCCCTTCCTCCTCTGCAGGCACTTCCCAGCCGCCCGAGAAGAGCTGGATGCCCTTGTCCGCGGCAGGCGCCGGAGGCGGGTCAATGCTGTTCGGGACGACCGTTCCATCGAGGTTGCATGTCGCGAACTCCTCAGAGCCGGCCACGATTCCGGTCTCGGGTGCGCCGCCGCGAATCCAGGCGCGCAACAGGCCGAGGTCGTCGTCGCTCAACACGTTGTCGCCCACCGGCATCGCTCCGCCCGAAATCCCCTGCGCCCCGAGGTTCTCGCCGGTGGTCTTGGCTTGGACTTTCAAGTAGAGGAGGCTCAAGTCCTGCTCGGCCGGGAACACGCGAACGAAGTCGCCGGACACAGCCGGCACCTGAATCAGGTTCTCGTAAGAGGCGTCCGCGCGAAGGTCGAGGCTGCCAGCAAGGCTTTCGCCATGACAGGCCGAAGCCGTGCATCCGCGGGCTTCGAAGATCTGCTCTTGGACCTGGGCGAAGGTGCTTTCCGCATCGCATTTCTCGGTGGC
Organism: Polyangiales bacterium; assembly: GCA_049670545.1. GTDB lineage: Bacteria > Myxococcota_A > Polyangia > Polyangiales > Houyiibacteriaceae > SG8-38. The sequence continues at coordinate 1,708 of JBATTM010000037.1, read as the reverse complement.
ACTACCGCTGTCGCCACAACCAACGACGACCACAACACTCATGGCTAGAAACAAGACTCGTACGGGCTTCATGAAAGGTCTCCTGCGGGTTTCGAAAGGAAGGGCGGGATTGTTGTTGATGATGGTATCGGCGCAAGGAAAAAAGTGAGGATGTCTCACAAAATGATGTCGAACGGGTCGAGAACAAGCCTTTAGGGTGATGGCGGCTTCACGAAATACGATCCGAGGGGGATGAACATCTCATCGTCAGTGGTGACTCCGCCGTAGACCGGACAGGCGTCGCACGTGCCTCCGTCGCCGCACACCGAGTCGTCACCTCCGCAGGGGTCGCCCTGGTTTGGCCCACCCAGGCAGGCCCGTTCCGACTGCCGGCATCCACAGTAGGCAAGGAAGAAATCGCAGGTCGGGGCGTTGGGCGCCGCCGAGTTGCGCTTGACCTCCGCCGCGGCGTCCGCGCCGTTGTCGTACACGGCGCAGGCCTTGAAGGTCCGGCTGTTCTCGCCCGCTTCGTCGTACACGATGGGGGGTTCGTAGTAGGTGTAGACCGGATCGTCGTAGAGTCGGCTGACGTAGTCGGGATCCGTGTCGGGCGCCGTGCAGCCGTCTGAACCCTCGCAAGGTTCGTGCGGCGGTAGCCAAATCCGAAAGAGCTCGCCGCGCTTGTGCATGTGAGAACTCAGAGACGCTAGGTTGGCGTACCGTGGAAGGGTCCAGGTCGTACATACTTCGCTCTTCTCGAACGGGGGAACGGTCGACATCGCGAAGATGTCGTCCGCTTCGAAGATCTGCTCACGAATCCACTTGCGGCCAGACTCCGGTACGAACGTCAGATTGACCCATTGCTCGATCGTCGTGGCTTTGGTCGTCAGATTGAAGCCGTGGCTGTTCCAGGAAACGAATCCCGTAAGCGGAAGCACGGAGTACACACCTTCTGGAGGAAGATCGATCTGCGTCGATTCTTGCGCGCCCGAGAGCTGAACAGGGTCGCCCTCCGTGGTTCCACCGACGGCGCCGGCGCCGAGTGAGAAATCGCGTGGCGCACCCTGGTAGCCAACGCACGCGATGCTCGTAGCGACGGGCGTGGTGCACGCGGAGCCCTCGCCACATACGCTCGGGCCCGTCGGATCGCACGAATCACCCGCGTTTTCGCCTCCAAGACACGACCACGGGCCCCAGTCCTCACCGTTCGGGTCAGCCTCGGGTGTGTACACCGTGATGATGCTGTGGTGAGAGGCGGCATCCTGCGCGAGTTCGTTGCGGCCGAACGCAAAGCAGCGACGGCCTTCGCCGTACTCGTCGCAGTCGACTTGGTATTCCGGCGGGACGATATCGGTCAGGTCGTAGTAGGTGGCGTAACAAACCTCGTCCTCGGCCTCGGCGCCGAGGTCCCAGCCGCCCGCGTAGAACTGCACGCCCTCATCGGGAGCGGGCGCGGGCAACGGATTGATCTTGTTTGGGTCTGCGACGAAGTTGCCCTCGCAACCGAGGAGGTTGAGCGTTTGATCGACCACCGCGTCTTCGGGCGCGCCAGCGCGGATCCAACGTGCGATCGCGTCGAGCTGGCTTTCGGTGAGCCCCGAGCCGCTGAGTGGCATGCCTTGCCCGAGCCCGTCGGCTGCGAGTTCGTCTGTGGTCTCGCTGAGCTTTCGATACAGGAGGCTCAAGTCTTGGTCGCCCGGGAACACGCGCTGCACGTCCGCATCGACAC
>JBATTM010000036.1:0-4344 GCA_049670545.1 Polyangiales bacterium | reverse complement strand
AGACAGGTGCCAGTGCCAGTGCCAGTGCCAGTGCCAGTGCCAGTGCCAGTGCCAGTGCCAGTGCCAGTGCCAGTGCCAGTGCCAGTGCCTACGGCAACGCCTACCCGCGTGGGGTGGGGCCGTATTGGCTCGACAGGGCGGTGTAGAACTGGGCGAGAATTCCGTCAGCGACACGAAGGCGGCGGCTGAGCTCGCGCGCGATGTTCATGATGAACAGGGCATAGTCTTTGACGTCGCGTCGGTAGAGTAGATTCTCGACGTGCTCTGCCGTGACGGCAAGCACGAGCGTAGGTGCAACCGCCCGCACGGACGCCGACCGTGGCTGGACGTCGATGATCGACATTTCGCCGAACCAATCATTGGGGCCGAAGACCGCGACCCGCACATCGCCTCCGGATTCGCCCTTCTTGATGACCTCGAGCTCGCCTCCGATCACGACGAACATCTGTGTGGAGGTGTCACCCTCTTCGACGACGATCTCCCCGGCCTCGACCCGACTCGTCGGCAGCGACTCAGCCAGGATCTCGAGCGTTTCTCGACTCAATCCCCCGAACAACCCGATGTTGACGAGGTGATCTGCTTTGAGCTTCGGCGTGGGTGGTCGACTCATGTCGTTCAGCATACGCCAACCATTCCTTTCCGTCATGGAATCGAATTCGGTAGATTTCCGCTTTGGGGGACCCTGGTGCGCAGTTCGGAGCTACCCGCAGAGTTCGGGCCATACACACTGATACGTCGCCTCGCGGTCGGGGGGATGGCCGAGGTTTTCGCGGCAAGTGTGCGCGGCGTCGATGGCTTCGAGAAAACCGTCGCGTTGAAGCGCATCCACGAGCACCTATCTTCTGACGCCGAGTTCGTATCGATGCTGATCTCCGAGGCGAAGCTTTCGGCGTCGTTGAGCCACCCGAACATCGTGCAAACCTTCGATCTCGGCTGCATCGATGAGACCCACTTCATTGTGATGGAGCAGGTCGATGGATACGATTTGGGGTCGGTCCTTGCGGCGATGCGGGAACGTCGGGAGCGCCTGCCTTGGACGGTGGCCGCGTACATCGTGGCTGAGCTCTGTCGCGGGCTGGCTTTCGCTCACCGGCAGACTGACGGGGAGGGCCGGCCACTCGGCATCGTGCACCGCGATGTGTCGCCGCAGAACGTCCTACTCAGCTTCGCCGGTGAGGTGAAGGTCGCCGATTTCGGGATCGCGAAGAGCACCGCACGGCTGAGCGATCCCGAAGCCGGCGTCATCAAGGGCAAATACTTCTACATGTCGCCCGAGCAGGCCTGGGGGGATCCTCTCGATGCACGGACCGACATCTTCTCGGCGGCTGTGGTGCTGTGGGAGGCGCTCGTCGGGGAGCCCCCGCGCGAGGCGCGGACCGTCCAAGCACTCCTCGAGGAAGTGCGGTCGGGCCACATGCCCGCGCCGAGTTCGCGTCGAGAGGGTCTGCCCAGCACGCTCGATGGCATCGTGGCAGATGCCACTGCGATCGAGCCAAGTGGGCGCATCAGCGACGCTGACGTGATGGCCGGTGCACTCGACCTTGCGCTCGGCCCTGGGCACGCCGAGGCCGTAGAGCGCCTATGCAGACTCCTGGCGGACCTTCGAAGGGCGCCGGCCACCCACAGCCCTCCGGTCGAACACGTTCCAGACACGCGGCGAGCCGTACGCGTTCGTTCGACCGTGGACCTTGCAACCCCGGCAGCGAGTCCGCTGAGGGTCAGCCTGGACGACGGCGTGCCGACCGTCGCAGGGTGGCGAAGCCCGGCTTCACGTTGGCGTATCCCGTGGAGGTGGATCGCCGGCGCCGCAATGGTCGGAGTTGCCAGCATCGGCGTGTGGTGGCTGGGTCGCTCGGCTTGAGGCAGTCGCCGCTTCAAGGCCTCGGATCTTCGCCCAGGACGACATTGTCGATCAGTCGGGTACTGCCGAGATGGGCCGCGACGGCGACCAATAGACGCTCGGCGTCCGGAGATGCCGGCTCGAGCGTGTCGGCGTCGACCACGGCCACGTAATCGACGCGATCGAACGCCGCGATCACGGGTGCCGCCACGACCTTCTCGAGCGTGTGAGCCGAATACTCCCCTTGGCCCCACGCGTCGTGCACCGCCCGGAGTCCTTCGACGATCGAAAGAGCACGTGTCCGATCGTGCGCGGACAGGTACCGATTGCGGGAGGACATGGCGAGTCCGTCAGGTTCTCGGACGATGGGGCATCCGATGACGTCGATCGGCATGTCGAGGTCACGAACCATCCGGCGTAAGATGGTCCACTGTTGGTAGTCCTTGCGTCCAAACACCGCGGTGCAAGAGCCGGTCAGGTTGAACAGCTTGGTGACGACGGTCGTGACGCCATCGAAGTGCTCGGGGCGGAACTCGCCCTCGAGCGGTTTGGTGAGGTCGCCGACGCGCACACTCGACTGGAACGCTCTCGGGTACATTGCGTCTCTCTCGGGCGCGAATACGACGTTCACGCCATGCGCGCGGCATGCTTCGAGATCCCGTTCGAGTGTCCTAGGGTATCGGTCGAGATCCTCGCCAGCCCCGAACTGCAGCGGATTCACGAAGACCGTCACCACGACGAAATCGCAGCGGCGTGCGGCTTCCTCGATCAGCGACAGATGCCCCGCGTGGAGCGCGCCCATCGTGGGGACCAGGCCTACCCGTCGGGATGCGGCTCGTGCCTCCTCGCAAGCCCGTCGATATTCGACGGGCGCGCGGAGAAGGGTGGTCATCCCTGCGGTCCGTACGCAGTCTTCGTGCCTTGCAGCAACGTGAGCCCGGCCTTGGCCGCATCGCCCTTCTTCTTGACGTTGCCGAAGCTGTACTCGGGTGTCGGGAACGTTCCTGCGCGGACTTCGTCTTTGTAGCGCTGCGCAGCCTCGATCCCCTCTTCGAAGAATTCGGCGTACCGCTTGACGAACTTCGGCTTGAGATCGGGTGTGAGCCCGAGGAGATCGTAACAGACCAAGACCTGACCGTCACAGTGGACTCCGGCCCCGATCCCGATCGTCGGAATCGACACGGCTGCGGTGATCTGTTGTGCAAGGTCCGTAGGAACCCCTTCGAGCACCAATGCGTACGCCCCAGCGTCGGCCACCGCCAGCGCATCTGCGAGAACCCGCTCCGCCCCGCGTTCCGTCTTGCCCTGGACACGAAACCCACCCATCGCGTGAACGCTCTGCGGTGTGAGGCCGACGTGACCCATGACCGGAATTCCGGCGCGCACGATGCGCGCGATGGTCGGGGCGGCGTCGACCCCGCCTTCGAGCTTCACGGCTGCGGCGCCACCTTCGGAAAGAAAGCGCGCCGCGTTGCGCAAGGCCTCTTCTGGGCTGACCTGCCAGCTGAGAAAGGGCATATCGCCAACGATGTGAGCGCGCCGCGTACCACGCGCGACAGCGCGGCAGTGGTAGATCACTTCGTCGACCGTCACCGGTAGGGTGGAGGTCTGCCCTTGCACGACCATTCCCAGGGAGTCGCCGACGAGCAAGACATCGATCCCGGCTTGGTCGAAGAGCCTTGCGAATGTCGCATCATAGGCAGTGACCATCGCGATGCGTTGGCCCTTGCGCTTCATCTGTCGCAACGCCGGCACGGTGACTGGCCGGTCGTCGGACACGCCTTCCCGATCTCGTGGGCTCATAGCTGGGGTTCGCTTGAGTCGCGGCCGAGTCGATTCCCGGTCCACGCCGCTGCGCCCAATGAATGTAGCACCGAACGTGGCCTGGTCATCCGGCCGAAAAGGCAAATCAAGTCACAGGGTTGTCTTCGGCTACTGCAATAACGCAGCGATTTCGGACGCGAGTTCCTCGTCTTCGCCCGCCAGCGCCTGCGCCCGGGTCAGCATTCGGTGCGCTTCCTCGGGGAGGCCGATCTGTTGAAGGAGGCGGCCCGCTTCGTAGTGGTAGCGCCCGTGGTTGTCGCGATCGTGACCATCGCTGAGTGTCCGATACAAGTCGGCAGCGCGCTCGAGGTTTCCTTCGCGTTCGTGCAGCGCAGCCAGGGCGGTGGCCGTCGCGGGCGGCAGATCGGTCTCCTGCCTTTGGGTAAAGAACTCGACGACTTGCTCGAGAAATTTCTGCGCTTCGTCTGTTTTTCCAGCCCCGTCGTTCGCCAGCCCCAGCTCTTCGAGGAGTCGCCAGTCCGCGCCAGCCCGTTGGCTTAGCTCGAGCGCCGTTTGAAGCACCTCCAGCGCCTCTTCGTGGTGGCCCGTTCCGCGAAGAAACGCGCCCATCGTGAGGTACGGGCGATAGTCGTTTGGCATCGAGTGGATCGCCGCCTCGAAATGGGACATCGCGCCTTCGAAGTCTCCGGCGTCATCCGCCAGCCGTGCGAGCCCAAGGC
>JBATTM010000035.1:0-12033 GCA_049670545.1 Polyangiales bacterium | reverse complement strand
CCTTTAAGCAGGGTGTGTCCCCTTTAACCAGGGGTTAAGGGGGGGTTGGGTCGGTTTTGGAGATGTCTGGGTCCTGACGAAGGGAATCGGAGTCCCATCCTGCGTCCGAGCGTCCGTCGTCGTAGTCCATGTCGTCGAGGAGGGTCTGCTCGAGGTAGTTGATCTGCTCGCGCACCGCGCTGAAGTAGTCTTGTTGGTCGAACCGCACCTTCCGGAGCTCGGCGAGAGAGGCTTCGTCGTGCCGGCGAAACATGCGTGCGGCGCGTTGGGCGCGATACGCACGGAACCCGAGCAACCGAAGTGCGTCCACCCCCATGCGCAACGACGTATCGAGGGTCTCGCGATAGACGTGTGCGACTCCGGCGTCGAGCAGCTCGTATGCCTGAAGCCTGCCTCGCGCGCGGGCGATCATGGCAAGGTTCGGGAAGTGCTCTTGGCACGTCCGTACCAGCTCCATCACTCGCTCGTGTTCATCGATTGCGATCACGATCACGTCAGCCGTGTCTGCGCCCGCTGCTTTGAGGAGGTCGACTCGGGACGCGTCCCCGTAGAAGACCTTGATTCCGATCTTGCGAAGAAGCTCGACGTGATCGGAATCGAACTCGAGAACCGTTGCGGTGACCTTGTTGGCGCGGAGGAACCGACCGACCACGCCACCCACTCGGCCGAACCCAGTGATGATGACGCGGTTTGCCTCTTCGATCGTATCTGACGGTCGCTCCACGCGCTCACGTGTTCCGAAGCGTGGCTGGAGCAGCTTCTCGTTGAGAAGCATCAACAATGGGGTGGTGGCCATGGATATCGCGACCGCGGCGACGAGCGGCCGCGTGAGCTCTGCTCCAACCACCCCTTGTTGTGTCGCGTACGAGAACAAGACGAACGCGAATTCCCCGCCCTGCGCCAGCGACAGAGAGAACAGGAGGTTTTGGTCGAGGCCCATTCGAAAGACGCGGCCAAGGCCTGCAAGCACGATCAGCTTGACCGCGACGAGAGCCACGACGAGGGCTGCGATGAGTGTCGGCCGCGCCGCGATCAGCGCGAAGTCGATCGACGCGCCAACCGCGATGAAGAAGACCCCGAGTAGCAGTCCTTTGAAGGGCTCGATGTCTGCTTCGAGCTCGTGACGATATTCGCTTTCCGCCAGGACGACGCCCGCCAAGAACGTCCCGAGTGCGGGACTCAGTCCAACTTGGTCCATCAGGAGCGCTATCCCGATGACGAGCAGCAAGGCCGCGGCGGTGAATATCTCGCGAAGCCGCGTCTTGGCAATGAAACGAAAAAGGGGTCGGATCAGGTACCGTCCCCCGAACACGATCGCCACGACCGCGCCGAGAACCGCGACCGTCTGGCCCCAAGCAGGGAGCGTGTCTACCCACGCGGTGCCATGCGCCGAGGCCCCTGGCTCCGTGGTCTGCGTCGCGAGCAGAGGAAGGACTGCCAGCATGGGAATCACGGCGATGTCCTGAAAAAGCAAGACGGAGAACGCCCCTTGACCCCCATCGGTTTCCAGCAGGCGCTTCTCGGCGAGGGTCTGCAGGACGATCGCGGTCGAAGAGAGTGCCAGAATCATTCCGATCGCGAGCGACGGACGCCACGGTACCTCGAGCATGAGCCCGATCGACATGATCGCCATTGCGGTGGCGACGACCTGCAACCCGCCCAACCCCAAGATGGGTCCTCGCATCCGCCACAGCAGCGAGGGCTGAAGCTCGAGACCGATGAGGAACAGCATCATCACGACACCGAACTCGGCGAAGTGCATCACGTCCTCGCCCTCGGTGCCGATGAGCCCCAGGGCGAAGGGCCCGATCACCATCCCTGCGAGCAAGTATCCGAGCACCGAACCGAGCCCCAGGCGCTTGGCGATCGGCACAGCCACGACCGCTGCGCACAGGTAGACGAACGCTTGAAAGAAGAACCCTTGCCCGTGCATTCCTAGCCTGAACTCAATTTCTCGAGCGCCTGCCGGTACTCGTGTGCCTTGTGCCGTGCATCATCGGTAGCCATCCCGAGCGCGCCGTAAACGACGAACGGTGGCAGATACTCCATGCCACAGAGGTTGGCGGTTTTGCGGATCGGAAGCAGCAGTTCGTCGATCGTGGCTCGGTGGAAGCCTTCGTGTTGATACGCGTCTTCGCCCCCGCCAGCCGTGATCGCGCTCATCACCTTCTTTCCGTAGAGCGCAGTGCCGCGAGTGCCATAAGCCCACCCGTGCTGGAGGACGAGATCTTCCCATTGCTTGATCAGGGCAGGAGTACTGTACCAGTAGAGGGGGTGTTGGAAGACGATGATGTCGTGGTCGAGCAGCAGGGCTTGCTCGCGCTTGATATCGATATCGAAGTCCGGGTACGCCTCGTAGAGATCGTGGAACGTAATGGACTCGAGCCCCGCGATCTCGTCCGCGAGCACTCGATTCACGCGGGAGCGCTCGAGCGCCGGATGCGCAAACAAGATCAAGATTCGCTTCGCCTGTCCTCCCATTCGCAGGGCGGAGTCTAGCAGGTGGAAGGACTCTTGCCGCCGTGGCGAACCGCGAAGCGCAGCTGTGAGGCGTGCGCTAGGCGAGCAGCTCGTTGACCGGGAGTGTCGCTTCCATCGAGAGGGCGCCCCACTGATCGACGTTGAGGCCCATGACCTGCTGAATCGAGAGACCCACCCGCGTCGTCTGTGAGGCGTTTCCGGCGATATGAAGGCCAGGCTTGACGCGGCCCTGGGCGCGTCCCGCGATCATCATTGGAATGCCGACGATGCCATGAACCTTTGCGAACGACACGTCCGAGTGCCCCCACACCAAGCAATTGTCGAGAAGGGTGCCGTCACCCTCCGGAATCGCGGAAAGCGATTCGACGAAGTCGGCCCACGCTTCCATCGAGTCGAAGATGAACTCGGTGGCTTCGGGCTGGTACCCGAGGGTCGGCACGACCGCTTCATCATGAGTCAGCTGGTGGTGCTGCGAGTTGGAGCCGGGCTGTCGAAGCCCCGAGAGGCGGAACGAGAACATCATGCTGAACACCCGCGTCTGGTCGCATGCGAGCGCGAACGAAAGGATGTCCGCCATGAGTTTGTTGGTGAGTCGAGATTGCCCGACTTCGCTTCCGAGGTCTTCGGTGCCCGGCTGTGGCGCTTTCGTACAGCCTTCGAGGTCCGGTGGGCCAGCGAGCAGCACGTCGATCTGTTGCTCGAGCTGGCGAACCGACGTGAAGTACTGATCGAGGCGCTGCTTGTCGTGGGTGCCAAGCAGCTGCGTCAGTCGGTCGCGATCCTCTTTCACCACCGACAGCACACTTTGGCGAAGCATGAGCTTCGGGTCCGGGATGAAAGGGCCGGCATTGGGATCCGCGAACTCCGGCCCGAACACACGCGAATAGAGTTGAGCCGGGGAGATCTCAGGCGCGTTCGGTACGCCGCGCGCCTCGTAGCTGTAGAACTGATTCGGGTTTCCCGTGGCCGACATCTCGAGCGAGCGAAATCTCGTGGAGCCTCCGACTTCGGAGGCGATCACGGAGTCGAGCGTGGGATCGACGTACACGCCGTCTTGCAAAGGAACACTCCCCGTGGTGGTGGAGACCAGCCCGCCGGTGTGTGGGTAGTTTGGCCGGCCCCCGAGCATCACGTCGAAACCGCTCAAGACCGTCACTTGGTCGCGCAACAGGCCACCGCTCGGAAGTTCGCGGCCGAGCGCGACGAGCTCAGAACTCAACTCCCACTGGCTGCCGGTACTGGCCGGGGTCCATCGTTCTGGGTTCACGCCGCAACCCCACATCCATGCCCCGTATCGGAGCGGAAGTGGCGCGCCTTGTGCCAGCGCGTTCCCGTTGTCGTTCAAGAAGCAATCCAGCAGCGGAAGGCCCACCGTGACTGCGCTCCCCGCGATCGTGCCGCGGAGCAGCGTTCGTCTGTCGAAACGCTTCGTCATTCTTCGTCCTCCGCCGACACGGCCTCGCGCGGCCCAGAGGTGCTGAGGAATCCATCGCTCACGACGATCTCGGCGACCAGGTCGTTGGTGCGAAATCCGGAGTCGGCGAATCGCTCAGAGAGATGTTCGAGTAACACGTTCTCCTTGGGCACCACATCGCGGCCGACGGCGTACCTAAACAGAGTACTCACGAAGCACGGTCCGAGTGCAGGGTGATTGCGGATCGCCTCGGAGGCCCCGACGGGACCGTCGTAGTCCTCGCCGTCGAGTTCGCCCGTGGTGTCGATCATGACGCCGTTCTCTTGCTCCCGGAATGCACCCATCGAGTCGAAGTTCTCGAAAGCGAGCCCGATCGGGTCCATCAGGTTGTGGCAGCCTGCGCACGTGTCGTTGAGGACGTGCGTCTCGAGGCGCTCCCGGGCTGTTCGCAGCTCACCTTCGGTATTCTCCACGATCGAAAAATCAATGTCTGCTGGAGGTGTGGGGACGTCTTGGCACAACAACACTTCTCGGACGAACTTCCCGCGTAGCGTCGCCGAACTGCGCCCAGGGTGCGCGTGAAGCGCCATGAGGCTCACGTGAGAAAGGAGGCCAGTGCGCGGTATATCATCTGCGAACACATGGGGCTCGAAGCCAGCCGCCGTCACGACCGGCACGCGATACACTTGCCCGAGCTCACGCGTCAGGAAGGACTTGCGGGTCGTGAAGAGATCCCGATAGTCGCGACCCGAAGTTAGGTGATCCACCATCGTACGGAGGGTCTGCTCTTTGGCGTCCGCTGCAATCGTCTGCGTGAAGGCCGGGAACAGCGCCGCATCCTTGTTGACCAGGCCATCGTCGAACTGCCGAAAATCGTACACGTCCGAGAACATCGCCCGGAGCCCGGTCTCGGCCCGTGGAGATGCGAGAAGCCGATCGACTTGCGCCCGCAAAGTCTCGGGATCGAGAAGTTCGCCGCTGTCTGCCAGATCGAGCAGCTCTCGATCAGGAGTGGTGTTCCATAGAAGAAAGCTCAGTCGAGTTGCGATGGTGGTCGCTGTGACCCGAGTGCGGCTCGAGTCGGTCGGGTCCGATTCGGCACCTTCGACGCGAAAAATAAAGTCCGGTGACACCAACAGGCTCGCGAGCGCGAGCTCGAGGCCTTGATAAAAATCGCCAAGCGCGCCCGAGGCCTCCGAGGCAAGGGAAACTCGACTCTCGAGCTCTTCTGAGGTCAGGGGCCTGCGAAACAAGAGCCGACCGACGCGCTCGAGAAAGGCGGTCGCGCATGAGTCGTCGCCCGAAGAAGTTGATGCGGGTTCGCATTGCACCAAGTCTTCGCGATGATCTTCGTCGAGGGCCTGCGCCGCGACCAGGCCAGCGGCCGCTTCATACTTTTCGAAACCCGAGGGAGTAACGCTCGCAAACGTCGAACCCACGGCGAGGAGCCCGGAGCGTCGTTCGTCGGGGTCGATTCGTCCCGGCACCGCGATGTGGTCGCCGAGCACGTCCCGGACGCTCGCCGAGTACTGCTCGGTCGTGAGTCGACGCAGCGCGATCGGCCCGGCTTGGACCGACGGCGCCGTATCGCCACCCGCGTCACCACTGCAGCCGAAGAGCCCAATCGCCAGGACGGCGGCGGCGAAAGATGAATGCACGTAACGAGCCACGAGACGGCGCCAACACTATCGCTATCGGTAGCGCGCAGCAACGCGAAAAGGGTGTCCGCCCCGCTCAAGACCCCGGACTCACATCGAAAAACTAGGTGCCGAGATGCACAGTCAAGGCGAACGTCCCCGAGATCGCCGTGCCGGCCGTGCCGCCCCTGAACGACTCACCCGCGACGGTGCCCCGCACGGCCAACCCGATGATCGAGTAGTCGAAGTCCGCCGCCAGAGAGATCCACTTCACGATTGGGATTCGAAGCCCAATGCCCATCGAAGCCCCGCCGCCATCGGTCCGGGCGTTGCTCAGGTCGGTGAGGTCCACCGGCACCCCTTCGATCGACGGTAGCGCGATGCCTCCGGTCGTCGTGTGGTAGTTGAGTCCGAGTTTGATTGATGGATGCACGTACGGCACAGCCCGAATCAGGAACTCGAAACCGAGGCCAGCGGTAATGAGGTCGAACGGCTCGTAGTCAGCCTTCTTGAACACGCCTCCCACCGTCACCGATCCAGCGCGAATCTTCAGTGCGGCCCCGAACTCGGGACCACTCACGACCAACGCTGGAATCTGCGCCGCAACCGCATCGGGAACGAGCTTGAGCGACCGGAATCGAGTCACGTCGAAGCGCGAGGGCCCAGCCGTGGCTTCCAGCCACACGAGCCCTCCGACACGCTTGTCGTAGACCTTCGACTTCTCGTCCGTTCGGTCGGTCCGTTCTGGGGGCCTGATCTGCACCCCCGCATCACTTCCTGAAATCGTCGTCTGCATCGACTGTGCCGACGCACTCGATGCGACGAGCCACGTCACTGCAATCACCCAAGCCAAGCGCTTCATCGGTCCCCCTCACCGCTGATGCCGTACGACTCAATCGAGCCGCACTCCCCGGTTTCAGTGTCGAGGCGGGGCTGTTCGACGTCAACGGATTCCAGGGCGGACTGTGGTCTCGCTCACAGAACGCGAGATCCGACGCTCGCTTACTTCCGGAACTGTTTGAAATCCGGCGCGCGTTTCTCTAGGAACGCCGTGAACGCTTCGACGTTCGCCGGTCCGCCCATCAATTTTTCGAAACCCTGAATCTCGAGCTTCCGCGCCATCGCGATCCTGTCGGTATGGACCGCCTTCATGATCCGCTTGATCTCGACGAGTGAGTCGACTGGCCACTGCGCGATCTCTCTGGCCTTCTCGAGGGCGCGCGAAACGAGCTCTTCATCCGAGAACACCTGCGTCGCGATCCCATATGCCAAGGCCTTGTTCGCATCGAACCACTCCGCCGTGAAGATCAGTTCGGCGGCTTGCTTGTGGCCGATGCGCGCCGGGCCGAGGTATGCGGCCGCAGCCTCCGTGACCAAGCCAAGGCTTGCGAACGGCATGCGGAGTTTCGTGCTCGTACCGAGGTACGCCACGTCGCAATGAAAAAGTACGGTCGCGCCAAACCCGATCGCACATCCTCGAGCCGCGGCCACCAAGGGTTTGTCGAGTGCGCAGAGCGCATCCATCATCTGCTCGAACGGTGGCTGGCCACCGTCGTCCACGCCGGCATCCGCGATGTCGAGGCCCGAGCTGAAGTCGGCCCCGGCGCCTGTCAGCAGGACCACGGCGACCTGCGGGTCCTCGTTCGCTTCTGCGAGGGCCTTCGCGAGCCCGAGGAAAGCCGCTTGGTCAAATGCGTTCCGTCGCGTCGGTCGATTGAGGGTCACGGTCAGAACACCGTGATCGTCGAGCTCCGTGAGCACTGGCGCGTCGGTCATGAGCGAGTCTCCGGTGGAAAGGGGGCGCAGGCGTATAGCGTCCAGCATGTCGTTTCGCACGCGGTCCCGCACGTGGTCACGAATCGATGACAGCGCGGGTCGGTTCGTTTAGACTCGATGCCATTCGCTTCGGTGGGAAGCGACGAGGAGTGCACCGTGTTTAGAAGATTCGTTTGGATCACCGGGTTTCTCGACATTCTCATCGGTCTCGCGGTTTGGTCCCAGCCGCTCTTGATGCCGCAGGCGGGCACGTTCGTCTCCTTGATGACCCTCGGATCCTTTCTGATGTTCGCCGGTGCGGCTCTGATGTGGGCGTCCAAAGACATCGCGGTCTGCGCACCCGTAATCTTTTGGCAAGGGCTCGTGCGGCTCACGGCGGTGTGCAGCATTCTGTACGGAGTCCCCAATGGTCTGGCCACCCCATACGAGTATGGGGTGGCCGCGTTCGACGGGATCATCTCGTTGACCTACATCTTCGGGACGATGCGCTTCACAGGGGTGTCGGCCCCTCGCCTGTTGATGGGTCGAACGGCTTAGCGCCACCGTTCTGCTAGGGTCCCGTCATGGTTCGTCTGGCGGCATTCGGGGTCTTCCTCGTGGTTCTCAATTTGGGACAACCGATCGTCATTCCCATCTTGCTGGCGAGCCTCATCGCGATCAGCCTTTCGAAGATCGTCGACCTCAGCGAGCGAGGGCTCCCACGATGGTCGACCGTACTCCTCGCGTGCGTCGCCGCTGTGCTCGTCGTCGGCGCGCTCGGATTTCTCACGACCCGCGCGGCCACCGATCTCGCTGGCGCCTTCGGGGAGTATCGGCGCCAATTCGATACGCTTCAGGCCGAACTGGCCACCTGGCTATGGACACAAGAGCTGGGCATCCCCGCTACTGCGGTGGCAGAGTTCGATCCGGCGGATCTGGTACGGGGACTCGCCCTGCCAGGCTTCACGCTGGCAATCACGATCGTGTCCAGCGGCCTTCTCGTCCTGCTGATCACCGTGTTCTTCGTCGTCGAGAGCTCGTCCTTCTCTCGGAAGATCGCCGCCACCGACAATCTCGGGCGCCTCAATGTCCAGGTACTTCGGAGCGCTGCCCGGGATGTGCAGCAGTACCTCTTGATCAAGACAGCGACGAGTGCCGCGACCGGGCTTCTGGTGGCGGGTCTCACAGCCGTGACTGGCCTGGGCCATTCGCTCCTGTTCGGGCTCATCGCGTTCGTACTCAACTACATTCCGAGCATCGGCAGTATCCTCGCGTCTGTTCCCGCGGTCGCGCTCGCCTTGATCACGCTCGGTTGGGCCCCCGCGATCGTCATTGCCGTCGGATACGGCGCAATCAATCTCATGATCGGCATCGGAATCGAGCCCCGCTGGGCGGGCGATGCGACCGACCTTTCGCCAACGGTCGTTGTGCTCTCGATGGTGTTCTGGGGTTTCGTATTGGGACCCATTGGCGCTTTGCTATCAGTCCCCCTGACGATCATCGTGCGAATCACCGCTTCGCAGTCCGAGGAGTGGGCCTGGCTGGCCTTGCTCTTGCGATCGCCCCGTGGAGCCGTTTTCGGTGACGGCGATCCTCAGGCACCGTAGCGCCGCTGCGATCAGCCGGCTTCGGAGAGACCAGCGAGAATGTACGCTGTCGCCGGAACTTCTTGTCGGTCAGCCTCGATCCCCTCAATGCACCACCGTGCCGCGTCGCGGAGGTTGGCGAAAGCTTTGTTGGGTGCCGGCTGGGGTGAGATCCACCGAAGTGCGGTGTACGCGCCACGCACCAACGAGCTCGACAAGACGATTGCGCTTCCGATGTTCTTCTGTCGAATGATCGGTCGCCGTCCGTCTTCGAACTCCTTCATGCGGCGACGGAGCGTGGCGTCCGGGATCTTCTCGATCATCGTGGTATCGACCACGAGGGCATGGCGATTCGGGGCGGCGAACACGTGTTCATAGGACGCCTGCAGATAGTCGATGTCCTCGAGCGTGATGAGCGGTGGCATGGTCACGCGGCAGAGCGGCCACATGCTCACATCGAACTCGATGCCCACACCGTCAGGCTTTCGATCCAGTTCCGGGCGCCCCACCATGATCAAAATGGTAGCGACAATCCCGGCGAAGCCGCAACGATTCGGCTGTGTTCGACACCTCTACCCCCGGGTTTTCGAGGTTTTTCAGCGTCTAGATCGACCTGATCAGAGTATCGATGCGACCCGCAAGCTCCGGACCGGACACCTCTTGCAGGAAGTGCCCGCCGGAGACGGTCGTGTGTGGTTGGCCGGAGGCGCCCGGGACGCGCTGCTGAAAGAGGAGGTCCATCCCCCCAAGGACGGGATCGCCGTCGCTGTACGTCGTGAGAAACGGCTTATGCCATTGCCTGAGTGCGTCCCATGCGGCGACGTTCCCCGGAGTCGCGGGGTGGTGGCGTGACATCGGGATCAGCTGCGGAAAAACGCGTACGCCTGCGAGGAACTCGCGCGAGGGAAACGGCGCGTCGTAGGCGCGACGCTCGTCCGCGGTGAGCGTTCTCCCAGAAGCACGGCTGACGATTTCTCCGACGGGGAGCCATGGGCTCCAACGTGCGAAGCCACGCCAGATTCGGACGACTCCGCGTTTCGTTTCGAGTCCATCGGCTCCCGGCAGAAGCCCGTTGCCAATCACGATGCGGCTGAACCGGGCATCGTTGGTGGCGGCCAGCCGAAGACCGAGAGTCGATCCCCAATCTTGGCCAAAGAGGGTGATGTCGCGAAGCGCCAAGTGGTCGAGCAGCTGCTGGAGCCAGTGGACGTGGAGTTCCACCGTGTAGTCGCTCTGACGTGTCGGTTTGTCCGACTTGCCGAACCCGATGAGGTCGGGTGCGACCGTGCGGTGCCCTGCGGCCACCAATGGTTCAATCATGTGTCGGTAGAGAAAAGACCAGCTTGGCTCTCCGTGGAGGAGCAGCACGGGGCTCGCATCGCGCGGACCCTCGTCGACGTAGTGCATCCGCAACCCGTCGACCTCAGCGTAGTGAGGCTCGTACGGATAGTCTGGGAGGTCACGGAAACGTGCGTCCGGCGTTCTGACGAAGTCGATCACAGCCGCACGCTATCAAGGCGTTGGCGTTACGCAATCCTCGTCATTGTACGACGATGCACTGGGCGGCCCCCACCGTGCCCTCGTTGTTGTCCTCGCCGCACTCGAGTGCGAGTGAGAGCCCTGCGGCTTCGTCGTCGACGGTCACATAGAAATCCCATGGGCCAATGTCGCCGCTCGCCGGCGTGAAGTCTTGGACCAGCGTCTCACTCTGCCCAGGCAAGAGCGCGACGGTCGTTGCCGAGAAGCCGAGGAGTGTGCCCGTCGGAGGCACGCCTCGATAGAAGCCGACTGGCACGCCGGCTTCGATACCAAGCGAGCCGGTATTCGCGATCTGCGCCTGAATTCCGATGGTCACCGGGCATTCGCTGGTGTTGACCGAGAGGCCCGCCACCGACAGATCGGGCGCGTTGAACACGCCCGCGCCCTGCACGTTCTGACGGTAGTTGTTGAGACCCGTCGTCGACCAGTTGTTCGACTCCGTGGCTGGGACCGTGCCCGAAGCGTCGATGTTGGTGACGTGATAGCTGTGCTGGTTCCACACCCCTCGGGTGCGCACCCATTTGTCGTTGAGGTCTCCGAATGCGAACAGGCCGTTCGTGCCCACGGCGCCACCGTCGTCGGGCCAGACCAGTGCGCACTTGTCGCGACCCACCTGGTCGTTGTTTGCAGGGACGATGAACTCGGAGTTGCCATCGGCGTCGACGTCGACGATCAGCGGATACTCGGCGGCGGTTCTCGAAGAGTTGAGCATCTGCAGCAGAACAGAACCATCTTCGCCGGACAGGATGTAGAGACTGCACTCGTCGTTGTAAATGACCTCCGCTGTGCCGTCCCCCTCGAAGTCGAACACGCTCGAGCCTGTTACGCTCGACGATAGATCTTGGACGCCCAGCGACCACAGAATTCCATCGGTCCTCCCGCTTGCGCAGAAGCTGGCGTCGCCGAGGTCGGTGCAGTCGAGATCATATACGGCGTAGTTGCCCTTGCCCGCCGCCCCGAACTCAGGTCGCCCGTCTCCATCGAAGTCTGCCACGGTCGGCGCACCGCCCGTACCGCCCCCAGGTATCGCCACTGGCCCAAAGATGACGCTTCCGTCGACGCCGCTCAACACCCACGCGTCGCCGCCACTAATCGTCACGACGTCAGGAGCCGTGTCACGGTTCATGTCCGCCACGGCGACGAACCCGTCGCTGATGCCTGGCTCGGTATTGTTCCAAACCACGGTGCCGTCCACGTTGTAGACGATGTTGCCGCCCACGATGTTGGGCTCGCCGTTTCCGGTCATGTCGGCCACGGCGGAGACGCTCCACTCGCCGTTTCTACCGATCCATCCCTTGTCCTGCATCAGCGTGCCGTCGTTGTCGAACCACTGACCGCCGATCACGATCTCGGGCTCGGGATCTGCATCGAGGTTTGCGAGCGCCGGGTATCCTTGGCCCCCCGTATTCAACGGCTCCGACCACTTCTCCGTCCCATCGTGTTCGATGACCACGAGGTCGTGACCGGAGGTCATGAATACGATTTCGAGCTCCGGGTCGGCATCCATGTTGCCCACGGCAGGGCCCGTGCCCCATCGAACGTTATAGGTCTCGATCGGAATCATGAGGTACTCCGATCCGTCTTCGCCGTTGAGCACGACGAGCATATTGTCGTTCCGACC
>JBATTM010000034.1:0-4125 GCA_049670545.1 Polyangiales bacterium | reverse complement strand
GGACTGTCCCCTTTTTTTATGGATTTGGTGTATCGGAGTTTGGTGAATCGGGGCGTGCCGGTGGCGCGGGCGGGGGAGTTTGTGCCGGTAGGGGTTGGGGGGATCTCGGTGTGGCCGCCGGTGGTGTTGGCACCGATGGCGGGCGTGACGAACTGGCCGTTTCGATCGATTTGTCGGCGGTTCGGGGCCGGGCTCTATGTGAGTGAGATGGTGACCGCGCGACCCTTGGTCGAGGGGCGTGCAAAAGCGTTGATGCTCGCGGAGTTCGGGGAAGATGAGACGCCGCGGAGCCTGCAGCTGTACGGCGTCGACCCCTACTACGTCGGCGAGGCCGTGAGGTGGCTCGTGGGCGAGGGTCGGGTCGACCACATCGACATGAATTTCGGATGCCCCGTGCCCAAAGTGACACGAAAGGGAGGTGGTTCCGCCATCCCGGTCAAGCCCCGGCTTCTCGCCAACATCGTGCGCGCGGCGGTGTCCCACGCGGAACACATTCCGGTCACGATCAAGTTTCGCATGGGAATCGACGACGACCTGCTCACGTACCAGGACGCCGGACGCATTGCGCAAGAGGAAGGGTGCGCCGCGGTGGCACTCCATGCGCGCACCGCTGCACAACTCTATGACGGAGAGGCGCAGTGGGACGCGATCACGGCGTTGAAACGACAGGTCACACGGATCCCGGTCTTGGGCAATGGTGACATCTGGGAGGCACACGATGCCCTACGCATGATGCGAGAGACCGGGTGCGACGGTGTGGTGATCGGCCGAGGTTGCCTCGGGCGCCCCTGGCTCTTCCGGGACCTTGCTGACGTCTTCGAAGGACGCGAGCCCAAGAACCCTCCGGCGTTCGGCGAAGTCGCCACCACGGCAATCGAACACGCCACGTTGCTCTGCCAATGGGCAGGCGAGCACCACGCCATGCGGATGTTTCGGCGACACAGTAGCTGGTATACGAAAGGATTTCGCGGTAGCGCGAAACTACGCGCGCGGTTGATGCGCGTGACCACCCTAAGTGAACTCGAAGGCGTCTTGCACGCGATCGACCCGAGCGAACCCTTTCCGCCGGATGCGATGCGGGTGCCCCGCGGCAAGACCGCGGGCCGGCAGAAGGTGACGCTCCCGCAAGGCTTCTTGGACAACCGCTTCAGCGATGCGACGCCCCCGGTCCACCTCGACTCTCCAGCGCTCGCAGGCGGCTAGGAGCGCCTTTGCAATCGCGCTAGACTCTCGCCCGGAAGAGTCGTGATGTCCGAACACCGCTCCACAATCGTTTCGGACCGCGTGAAGTAGCGGGGATCAGGCGCAAGCAGGACGCTCGCGCCCGAGACGGCGCTCGAGGCGCGCGACGCGACGCTCGGTACCTTCGTCGCCTTCTGCCAGCATCGTCTTGCGCGCGAATTCGAGGGCCCGAGAAATGTCTTTGCGTCTGTGCTCATAGTGCTTGCTGAGCGCGAGTGCGACGCATGCACGCAACAGCTCCTCATCCGCTGCCTCAAGCGCTTGGAGCAAGGCACTCTCTTCTCCCTGCACGTCACCGTCACGCCGGGCCATCCTCGCGGTGATCATGCAAGCCTCGACGGTACACGAGGCAGCACCCCCGCCATGCGCAGCCGCGTGCGCAAAGGACCGAGCGCGAGTTGGATCCCCTGTGCGCTCCGCCACTTTCGCATAGGCGAGGTGGTCGCGTGGGTCGTCTTCGCCGTGCACCTCGTCGAAGTGGGAAACGAGCTTCGCGACCAACGCCGCAAGCGCGATCAGATCGTTTGCGTTGTGCTCGATCACCTTCGCCATGGGAGACACGGCGCCACCGTCTAGATAGTCGAAATAGAGCTGCGGAATCAACGCCCCAGAGACATCGTCCTGCCGGTACATGCCGAGGACCTTGCGCTCGAGTTCCACCAAACGAACAGACCGAAGCCGGGCACGCAAGATGCGCCGCGCACAATGGAGCAGATCGAGGTGCGGAGGCAGCTCAGGCGCCTTCACCCGGTTCATCACGAATCGGGTCCGAAGCAGAGGCCAGTCGAACGCCTTGCCGTTGAACGAAACCACACAGGAACTGCTTGCGATGCGCTCCCGAAGCCAATGTAACATCGGTGCCTCATGGCCAAGTTCTGGCAGAAAGAGCTGCTGGATGCGTAGGGACTCGTCCTCGAACCACCCAATGCCAATCAGAAACGGGACCGTCCCGGCACCACCGGCAAGCCCGGTCGTCTCGGTGTCGAAGAACAGTGCCTTGCTCATGTCGACTTGCTCGAAGGCAGGATCGAGTGCGAGCTGCGCGAGTCGCTCCACCGAAACGGAGAGCGCAGACGCGACGGGCTCCCGGCCATGATGATGGCGCGGCTCCAAGTACGCATCGATCAGATGGACTTCTCCGTGCTCGGTCTGGACGGCCTCCCCAGGAATGGCGCCTCGTACCGCGGTGACGTCCAAGACTCTCGGCGGGATGCGCTTCAGACGCGCAAGGTTTCTCTTGATCGACATCAGTCCCTCAATGAACGGCTCGAATCCCCACGGCATCCAATAGCCCGAGCACCAATTGCTTGCGTGCGGCTTCAGGCTCATCGGCGCCAGAAGCGTCCGGCCCGATGCACCCGGGGCACCCTTCCCCGCAGTCGCAGCTCTCGATTAGTTGGCGAGCCCGTCGAAGAAGCTCTTCGCGCTCTTCGAACAAGCGAGGGGCAAGCCCGACGCCACCTGCGACCGTATCGTACAAGAAGATCGTCGGGTCGAAGCCAGGCCCCTGACCCTTGCCTGGCGGTCCGTCGTCGTCATGTCGGCTGCCCAGCGTCCGCCCGAGATCCCGAGGATCGACCATCAGCCCTACCGCACCAACGACATGCATCGCCTTCGAGAGGCCACGCAACGCGTCGACGACCACCGCGCGAGGCTCAGGCTGACTCTGCACGAAGTCCTCCGGAAACGTCACCCAGAATGCACTCGTGTGCTTCTGCATCTCAGGCAGGTGAACTTCGCCGCATCCAACGTTCTCGTGGGTGTGAAACTTGATCTTCTTGTAGCCGACCACCTTCTCGACGACGCTCACGTCGCCAAGTGCCGTGTCAAGCGCGACCACGTCGAGGTCGATCGTGGCGCCCTGGTCTTCCTCGATCACGGAGACCTTGCTGTGGGTCATCGCGGTCGTGTAGTAGTCGGGCGCGACACGGCGGACGAATGCTTTGTGGTTCTCGAAATCAAGACGCTCGACCTGAAACTGCCCGCCCTCATGCTGATAGATCGCCTGTTCGTGCAGCATTGTATGGGTGCTTCGCCAATCCATTTCGGCAATCGTTCGGTTGCCGTCGAGATCGATGATGACGAAGTTGTCCCAGCTCGCGCTCCGTAGCGACACGTTGCTTGCCGGATAGCTGTCAGATGCCCAGTGGTAGATCGACCCACCCTCCGCTGCGGTCGGATGGACGACACCGTTGTCTGCGAGATAGTCGAGTGCCTCGGAGAGGGCATCATCGGGCACGTCTCCGTAAGGATCATCGGGCTCGAACGGCAACTCGAACGCAGCGCACTTGAGGTGCTGCATCAAGATCTCGATGTTGTCGGGATCGATGCGCGCGTGCTCGATGGGTGCGGATACCAGCTGACGCGGATGCCGCGCGACGTATTGGTCGATCGGGTTGCTCGAAGACACCAATACCGAAAGCGAAAGCCCGCGGCGGCGCCCTGCGCGACCGAACCGTTGCCACAACCCAGCCATGGTGCCCGGATACCCAGCGCAAACGACGGCATCGAGCGCCCCGATGTCGATGCCGAGCTCGAGTGCATTGGTCGCGACGACACAACGAATCTCACCGGCTCGAAGTGCGGCCTCGATCCGGCGGCGCGTATCGGGAAGGTACCCACCCCGGTAGGCGTGAATTGCCGATGGGTCGATGTGATCGTTCGCGAGTTTATCTCGCAAATACTTCAGCATGACTTCAACGCCGTTGCGTGAGTTGCCGAACACGAGGGTGGGCACTTCGGCACGAACCAAGTCCCGCGTAATACGCACTGCCGCTTTGAGATAACTCTGACGGATGCCAAGCTCCGCGTTCACGATGGGTGGATTGTAGACGACGACACGACGGGGCCCGGTCGGCGCGCCGCGCTTCTCGATCAGCGCGA
>JBATTM010000033.1:0-1714 GCA_049670545.1 Polyangiales bacterium | reverse complement strand
TCCAGGATGACTCCTATGATTTCAAACACCAGCCTTCCGCGGACCGCTATTCAACGAGAGCCTTCTCGCATCCGACTCTTTCCTGTTTGCGGTCTAGCGCCCCCTCGTCCCGGACCAAAAACCGAGGAATCTGCGTCTCCGCATGGGTGGCCGAATTGAGCCGCTGCCCTGCCCTTTTCTTGGCCAGCCACGGCCTTCCGGATCAGAGTAGCATCGTGATCTCGTTCAATGGCAGAACTCTTGCGTTCTTGTTCGGGGTGTTCGCCACAATCTTGTTGCTAGGCAAAGCAGTGCCTGTTTCGGCCCAGGATTCACCGCACGCTCAACCCCAAAACGGTGGCACCAAGACCGTCGGATCGCCGGAACACGAGTACGCCTCGGCACCCACTCTTTCCTACGAACTGAGGGCGGAGCTATTCAGTGCCTCGAATCGATGGTCGCACATCACGCAACCATTCATCGACGACGACATCGCAGCTCGGAGTCTGTATTTTACAGTAGGCCTGGGGCTTCGCGTCTTCACCGAACGAGGCCATGGTCTACTCCTGGACGGCCAGTACCGATTCGATAGCGATTTCGATGGTGTCGCCCAGGAACAAAGCGAGCCGGTACGCTTCGGTGTCGCCCATGTTGGCTACGCCTATCGCTACGTCGCACGTCGAAGCCTTCGGTCGCGTCGCACGTGGGCGATTACGCCCCACGGGGCGCTGTCCGGAGGCGCCGCGATCGGCGAGTTCGACGACATCGACGGGATCCCGAGGCGCTCGCCGGTGTTTGGGGCTCGGGTTGGGATCGACTTTGACCTCCACATCCACAGATTCTTCCTCGGTTGGGGACTCAGCTACGAAATCCTTCGCCACACTAAGGGTGTCATGACGCGTTCCAGCTTCTTCGCGTGGAGCGTCATACCTATCTTCCGCATGGGTGTGAACTTCGGACGACGCATCTAGAACCAGTCCGAATGCACGACGATCCGCCGTGCACACGGCTAGGCCGGCTTGGCCTGGCGTTCGTGACCATCTGCCCGAATCTTTCGCGCGCGCTTCGCGGCCTCGGCGAATCGCTTGGCCTCTTCGAGCCACCCGAGTCGCTGCGCGGGCGTGAGTCGAAGCCAGGCAAGACGCTGCTCCTCCTCGTGGAGACGAGAGATCGGACCCTGGTTGACGAGAGATCGGACCCTGGTTGACGACTTCGATGGAGATCAGAGATCGGACCCTGGTTGACGACTTCGATGAATGGGAGTCGGGGAAAACGCTCTGAGTTCGGTGCGCGTCGGACACCGGCGGGAGCCCCGAATCCGCCGATTTCGCTGTCCCAAATGCCCGATGTTCCGCACCTGGAAGTCGGCGCGATTGTCGCATGGGCTCTGCCCGGATGACCCGACCTCGCATCGTCTACGAGGGCAAGGTGGTAGCGCTCAGTCGGCGCACGACCCGCCGTCACTTCCTCTTCAATCCCGACGAGAGCCGTACGCTCGAGCGAATGTATTGGTATTGTCTCGGACTCGCGGCCCAAGAGCACGGGGTGGTCGTGCATGCCGCCACGTTGATGTCCACCCATAGCCATGAAGTGGTGACCGATGTCCGGGGAGAGCTCCCGCACTTCAATCGACGGTTCCATCGGTTGATGGCGCTATGCACCAAGGCCTACCGAGGATGGCCCGAAGAGGTCTTCAATAAGGATAAGACTGGGGAGCATGAGCTTGTCACGCCCG
>JBATTM010000032.1:0-4242 GCA_049670545.1 Polyangiales bacterium | reverse complement strand
CATGGTCAAGAGCGCCGGATCGACTCTAGCCCGGCGCTGTCGCGGAGCCAAGAGCATCGGACAGGGCGTCTCTACCCGTGAACGTGATTTCCGTTCGCGGAAGCGGTTGCGATCGTGTATGCGTGTGCATTCGAAGCTTTGTGCATGCGGCGACAGTGCCGACGATGCACTGTGCGTTTGATGAGTTCAGAGCCTGCCATATCTAGCTGGGGAGACTACGACGCAGCCGTCTCGTACGACGAGCTGATCGCCGCCGACGGTCGTCCGCGCGCCGGTGTCGAAACATTGGCCGCTCGTCTCGCCGGGATGTCGAAGCGGCAACTGAAACTTCGACAAGACGCGGCGGATCGCGCGATCCTCGAGATGGGGATTACCTTTACCGTCTACACCGAGGGCCAAAACATCGATCGCGCGTGGCCCTTCGACATCATTCCCCGCGTGATGCCGGCGTCAGAGTGGCGACATATCGATCGGGGGCTCCGTCAGCGCCTCACCGCGCTCAACATGTTCATCGACGACGTGTACAGCGAGCAGCGGATCCTCAACGAAGGAAGGGTTCCGCGCGACCTCATCGAGTCATCTCCGGATTTTCGCAAAGAGTGCATCGGGGCCCGTCCTCGACACGGCGTATGGGCGCACGTCTGTGGGTCAGATCTCGTGCGCGACGGCGATGGGACGGTCTACGTGCTCGAAGACAATCTCCGAGTGCCGTCGGGCGTATCTTACATGCTCGAGAACCGCGGGGTCACCAAGCGTGTCTTTCCTGAGCTTTTCCGCAACCAATCGATTGCCCCCGTCGATGGGTACCCTTCGGACTTGTTCGACACACTTGCGGCGCTCTCCCCTCGGCCAGGAGACGATCCCTCCGTCGTCGTCATGACTCCCGGCGTCTTCAACTCGGCGTATTTCGAACACGCGTACTTGGCGCAACGCATGGGCGCCCAGCTCGTGGAGGGCGGTGACCTGGTCGTCGATTCGGATGACTGCGTCTATACGCGCACCGTGGATGGGCTGACTCGCGTGGATACGATTTACCGACGCGTGAATGACGCCTTCCTCGACCCGGAGGCCTTCCGCGCCGATTCCGTACTTGGGGTTCCCGGGTTGATCCGGTCCTGGCGCAAGGGAAACGTCGCGCTCGCCAACGCGCCTGGCGCCGGAGTCGCAGACGACAAGCTGGTCTACACCTACGTGCCCGACATGATTCGCTACTACCTCGACGAGGACCCAATCATCTCGAACGTACCGACTTGGCGCTGTTCGGAGCCGAGTCACCTCGCGCACGTTCGGGAGAACCTCGCGGCGCTCGTGGTCAAACCAGCGAATGAGTCGGGAGGCTACGGCATGCTGGTCGGCCCACACGCGTCCGGCGAAGAAGTCGCCAAGTTCTCGGATCTCATCGCCGCAAACCCTCGCAACTACATCGCGCAACCGACCCTCGCGCTCTCTACCGTACCCACGGTGTGCGCCGGGGTCATCGAGCCGAGACACGTCGATCTCAGGCCGTTCGTCTTGCAGGGTGAGAAAACTGCGGTCACTGCGGGTGGGCTCACGCGCGTGGCCCTGCGAAAAGGATCCTTGGTCGTCAACTCTTCTCAAGGCGGGGGAAGCAAGGACACTTGGGTCGTGGGCGAGGGAAGCTGACATGCTCTCGCGAGTCGCGGAACGCATGTATTGGGCCGGGCGCTACCTCGAGAGAGCGGAGAATACGGCGCGTCTCGTGAGTACCTACTCGGGGTTGCTTCTCGACCTGCCGAAGGATTCCGGAGTCGGGTGGCCCGAGCTTCTGCGGATCGTGGCCGGACAAGATGCTTTTCACGCCGTCCACCGCAAGGCCACGGAGAAAAACGTCCTCCATTTCCTGCTGACGGACCTCGACAACCCGGCGTCGATTCTATCGTCCCTCGCGCTCGCACGTGAGAACGTCAGAACGTCGCGCGACATCGTGCCGCGAGAAGGCTGGGAGTGTATCAACGAGCTCTATCTGACGGCGCAGCGAGACCTCCATGGCGCCGTTGGCCTTCGCCGGCGATACCAGGTCTTGTCCGACTGCGTGGTGCGTTGTCAGCAAATCACGGGCCTCCTCTCGGGCACGATGAGTCACGGGGACGCGTACGTATTTCTGAGGATGGGCAATCACATCGAGCGCGCCGACATGACGTCGCGCGTCGTCGACGTCGCCGCGGCGACGCTCGCCGAAGGAAACCCTTCCGCCGCACCCTACGAGAACGACCTGTGGATGGCAGTCCTCAAATCGTTGAGCGCCTACCAAATGTACCGCCGACACGTTCGCCGCCGTATCACAGGCCCGGATGTCGTCGAGTTTCTGCTTACCGATGCCCAGTTTCCGCGAGCGGTCGCCTACACGCTCGACTCCCTCGAGCGGTGCCTCCGTGTCGTGCCGCGGGGCGACGCTCCGCATCAGGTCTTGGCTGACCTCAGGCAATCCGTGTTTCGCGAGCAGCAGCCCCCGACGGACGGCGCGGCACTCCACGAAACCATCGATCGACTTCAAATCGGACTTGCCACACTGCACAGAGCCATAGCCGCGGGTTGGTTTCTCGAGACCCCGAATGACGAAGAAGACGCCGATGTGCATGTTTCGAGGCCGGAAGATTGAACGCGTTCCGTGACCAAGTGTCGTGGTACAACCGACGAGGAAGGCCGGGACTAGTTTGAGCGACGCACATGCACAATTGGACGCCGTGGGGATCGCCTGGCGACTCGGCGCAACCCTGTTCTTCGTATTGCTGAATGGTTTTTTCGTCGCCACCGAGTTCGCTCTGGTCAAGGTCCGCGCGTCGCGGATTGATGCACTCGTCCGAGAAGGCGCAGACCGGCGCGCGCGAATCGTCCAACACATCCTTGGGCATCTCGACCTCTACCTTTCTGCCTGCCAGCTCGGTATCACGCTGGCGAGCCTGATCCTGGGCGCACTCGGCGAGCCTGCGGTCTCGGTTCTGATCGTCGCCGCGTTGCGCGCGCTCGGCGTCGAAGTCGGCGAAGGCGCATCCTGGGTTTCCATTCTGTCGATTACATTGGCGTTCGCTGTGATCACGGTGCTGCACATGACGCTCGGTGAACAGGCACCCAAGATGTGGGCACTTCGACGGGCCCAAGGGACCGCTTTGCGAACGGCATTCGTGCTGCGTGCCTTCGCGTTCGTGTTTCGACCGTTCATCGCCGTCATCAACAGCCTCTCGAACTGGATGCTGCGCGTGGCTGGCCTGCCGGTCGAACACGGTCACGAGGGAACACACACTTCCCAGGAGATCCGATCGATGCTCGCGCTCTCGTGGGCGGCGGGGCATATCTCGAAGCTCGAGCACGAAGTGACAGAGAATGTGTTCCGAGTCATCGAGCTCGAAGTGCGACACATCGTGCTTCCTCGCATCGACACCGAGTTTCTATCGCTCGCTCATAGCAATGACGAGAACATGCGCGTCATCCGAGAGAGCGGGCACAGCCGCCTGCCCCTGTGTGACGAGGGTTTGGACACGATCATCGGATTCGTTCACACGAAGGACATCTTGCAGCGCGTGCTCGAGCAAGCCCCTTTGGATCTCAAAGTGCTGGCGAGAGAGGCCGTCTTCGTGCCCGACACGATGTCGCTCCCGAACTTCCTCCTCGAGCTTCAATCGAAACACCAACACTGCGCGGCGGTCGTGGACGAGCGTGGCACCGCAATCGGCCTTGCTTTCCGCGAAGACGCACTCGAGGAGATCGTGGGGCCCCTCGGCGACGAGTTCGACGAGTTCGAACGAGAGTTCCACGAAGTCTCGGAGGGCATCTATGAGGTCGCGGGGCGAATCTCGGTTCCAGAGGCCTGCGACCGCTTGGACTTCGAGCTGGACGAGGCGGACTCCGAGGAAGAAGACACGATTGGCGGTCATGTGACCGCACTCCTGGGTCGCCTTGCAAAGCCTGGGGACGAGGTTCGCGTGGGCCCGTACCTCGCCACGGTGCTCCAGGTGGATCGCCGTCGGATTCGAAGACTTCGGTTCGAGCGGACGCCTGAAGACGACGAGAATACAACGCCACCCGAATCGTAGGCCGAGACACGCCCGGTTTGGGGAAACCGGTTGCGAAGTATCTGTCGATGAAGGACAACTAGCGTTCGGCTCATGGGCCGAAGGGAGCGTGGTATGGCGCAGGATTTCGAGCGCGGATGGACCCAGGTCCTGGGTGAGGGGCCCTTCGTGGCAGTCGCGTCACACAACGGGCATGAGCTACGCCCAGAGG
>JBATTM010000031.1:0-1917 GCA_049670545.1 Polyangiales bacterium | reverse complement strand
ATCCTATGCAGCACGGTGGCGGCCCTTTCGACGTTCTATCCTGACGCCAAGGACCTTTCAGATCCAGCGGTTCGCCGTCTTCAGATGCATCGAATCATCGCGAAAATGCCTACGATCGCGGCGTATGCATATCGCCATCGGCGTGGCCTCCAATACGTCTACCCGGATAACGATCTCAGCTATCCAGGCAATTTTCTCAGCATGCTCTTCCGGATGACTGAGCAGAAGTACACACCCAACCCCGTCATCGAGCACGCGCTCGACGTGTTGTTGATCCTCCACGCCGACCACGAACAGAATTGTTCCGCGAGCGCGATGCGCGCGGTGGGCTCATCTCACGTCGATCCCTACAGCGCGTTGTCGGCCGCGTGCGCAGCACTGTACGGGCCCCTACACGGCGGGGCGAATGAAGCGGTCGTCCGAATGCTCACGGAGATCGGCTCGGTCGATGCGATTCCGGCGTTCGTCGAGCGCGCGAAGGGTGGCCAAGAGCGTCTGATGGGCTTCGGGCATCGCGTCTACAAGAACTATGACCCGAGGGCCAAGGTCATCAAGAAACTCGCCTATCAAGTGTTCGAGGAGATGGGGAAGAATCCGCTGATCGACATCGCCGTCGAGCTCGAGCGAATCGCTCTCGAGGATCCGTATTTCGTCGAACGCAAGCTCTACCCAAACGTGGACTTCTATTCTGGTCTCATCTACGAGTCGATGGGTCTGCCCGTCGACTTGTTCCCGGTCCTGTTCGCCATCGGCCGGACTCCAGGTTGGCTGGCGCAGTGGGAAGAGATGCTCACAGACCCAGAGCAAAAAATCGCCCGCCCGCGGCAAGTGTATCTCGGCGAGGCCGAGCGCGACTACGTTCCGATCAGCGAGCGATAGCGGCCGCTGGCTTCGGGACGATCTGCAGCAGCGCACGTTCCAATCGAAACGCGGCGCTGTCCGACAATGGACGCCGTCGGCGCCTCGCGGCCGGTGTATTGGGCTCGAGCCCATCGAGGTAGCCCCGCATCTTCCGGCGTGCCTCATGAATCCGCCAAGCGACCGTACCTTCGGTCGTCTCGAGGACGATCGCCGCTTCGCTGTAACTCAGCCCTTGCAGCGTGGTCAGCACTACGGTGGTTTGGAGCAACGGCGTCAACTGATCGAACGCCTCGAGGAGAGCACGATACCGTTGACGCAGCTGAACCGCGCGCTCCGGGTCGCCATGGGAGTCGACCGCGACGGCAGCGACGAGACGGGGATCATCGAGTGGGACGGTCCGGCGTCGCTTGCGATCCCGTTTCGCGTTGAGCGCGCGGTGTAGGGTGATCCGGTAGATCCACGTGAAGAACTCACTTCGCCCCTCGAACTCCGGCAGCTTGTGATACGCCTTGAGGAACGCGTCCTGCGTGATGTCATCGGCGTCGCTCGCCTGCCCGGTGAGCGTCAGGGCCAACGCATAGACGCGGTCCCGGTACTGTCGGACCAGCTCGTCGAAGGCTCGGCGATCTCCCGCCTTCGCGCTGGCTACGAGCGCCGCGGCTTCCGCCCCCCGCCGCTGCGCCTCGGATTTTCGTCTCTTCTGCTCCAAGAATGGCCCCCGTTTGTTCAGGACCCCTAAAGGTTACCCACATTCGAGGGCCAGCCCAAATCGCTCTCATCCCGCCCCGGCGGAGGTTGCGGGTCGCGGGCCAGGTCGGCCTCCTTCGTGGCGGCCTTGAAACGCCCAAAAGGAGCTGATACATCCTACCCGCCTGGACCAGAAGCCCTTGGAAATGGTGGGGAATTCTCTTCTCGGGTCCAATAGCCACCCATGATTTCCGACTGGTTTTACGGCCTCTTTTCGAACGACCTCGCCATCGACTTGGGGACCGCGACGACCCTCATTTACGTCAAGGGGCGGGGAATCGTCTCGTGCGAACCCTCGGTCGTCGCGAT
>JBATTM010000030.1:0-6832 GCA_049670545.1 Polyangiales bacterium | reverse complement strand
TCTCGAGTTGTATGGACTCGATTTTCGCGTTCGCGGATTCAGCGGGACGACCCTTGTGATCCGAAGGGCCGGAACCACGCCGCAGGCTGACCGTGATCCGGCCGTCGCGTGCGCGTGCGTGGTATGTCGCCTCTCCCGTCAGGCTCAACTCGATGCGCGCGCCTCGGGCCGTCGTGCTCGCGACGGTCCGCGCCACCAGCGCGTTGCTACCGCTCGTTTCGATGCCACCTGACGGCAGCGCCGCTTGATCCACATCGATGACGATCAGCCGTCCACCCTCGCGCGCACGCACCGCATATCGCGGTTCGCCGAACGCTCCTTCGATCGAGACCTGAGCGCCATCGCGCTCTCCCTCGATTTGAACTCGGTCGATTTTGGGTCCCACCGCCAGAGCAACGTTGCCCAACGCGATCGTCGCCCCTACGGCCATAGTAAGACCCCAATGAATACGCATTCCTGACTCCCTCTGCCAGCTGCGTTAATCATCGAACGCCGGAGAGCACCGGCGCAAGAAAACTACCCGATTCTTTCGGGTTTCTTTTTATTGAGCGGCGGTCGGTTGCGCGCTGAGGGGCATCTGTTGCCCTCCTTCATGCAGCGGCATCACACGCGTGAGAGGTGGCTTGTCCGGAGAAGACGGGTCTTCTCGCGTAAGTACGACCGAACCTGCACGGATTCTATCCACACGCCAGTTCAGTGTGACTGCCATACCCTCTCCACCACCGGTCTGCACGACTTCGGGTCGTCCAACGTAGTCACCGCGGCGGACGACATGACCCACAGAGGTCGTATCGGTCAACATCGCGCGCGGGGTCGCGATTCCAGTGACGATGGCGATGAGCTTCATCTCATCGAGGCTCGTGCTCGGCATCAAGACCCGACGCTGCGCCGGCGCTGCAGCCTGTGCTTTGAATGCACGGGCATACGAACGGAATGGGTCGCGATGCTGGATGTCGAGTTCGCTGAAATCTTCATCGGTGAAGACGTGGTTCAGCGCCTCTTTGGCGTTCTTCGCCTTGTTGGTAGCGAGCTCTTCGTCTGTCGGACCCGTGTCGGCTTTCGTATCGCCGCCCAAGTGCCCCTGGAACTCTTCTTCGTCGCCGTCTCCACCGCAAGCGAGGGCAACGAGCATCACCCCACCAAGAGCCAACAAACGGATTCTCATGAACGCCCCCACCACAATGTCACCGCCCCCTGGCTTTCTTCTTTGCCTTCTGGGCCTTCGGGGGCGGTCGCCGGTAGGTCGTTGCACGAACGTCCACATTGACCACGACTTCCCCTGACGGCAGCTGTTGCGGCTGAGTCATGCGAATGTTCTCCATGCTGATCGCCCGATCGAGCTTGCTGACGTTGTAAAAGAACTTGCCGAGCTGGTGGTATCGGCCGGTGAGCGCGAGGACCACGGGAATCTTGGAGTACAGCTCCTGGCGCTGCTCCGGTCGTGGCTCGACGAGGCGAATCGTCAGCCCGCTCAGCTCCGCCACTCGGTTCAGGTCTTGAAGGAACGCGGCGATTTCGGCGTCCTCGGGGAGGATGCGCCGATTCTGGCGATCGGCGACTTCCCGGCCCGCCAGCTCTTGGGTGAGCTCCAAGTACTGCTTCTCTCGACGCTCCGCGTTTCTGATCTGCTCTTGGAGCTGTTGCTGCTTCTGTTTCGAAGCTTCGA
Source organism: Polyangiales bacterium (assembly GCA_049670545.1). Lineage (GTDB taxonomy): Bacteria > Myxococcota_A > Polyangia > Polyangiales > Houyiibacteriaceae > SG8-38. Next base: position 5,166 of record JBATTM010000030.1, on the reverse strand, counting down.
GTTCGCCCGAGATACTGCTGTAGACGACCGCGTAGTATGCACCGCTGAGAAGCGCGAGCACGACCAACACCCCAAGACCCTTGGCCCAGCCCGGGAGCGCGATGAATGAGTCTTCGAAGCTGGCCATCAGTACTTCACCCTGCAGGTAATATTGAAGCCCACCGTCTGGAGGCCAGTTTCCGGATCCAATGCTGAACGGGTGCGCTGAAGCGTCACGTCCTCGTAAATCTCGCTAAGCGTCAGACGCCGAAGGAACTCCGCAACGTCCTCGTTGGAGCGCCCCATCCCCTCGATCTTGCACTCGCGCTCGATCTCCTCGAAACGAGTGAGCCACAGTCGTCGTACGTCCCACGACTCATTGTAGCCTGCCAGGGGGTTGTCCTGCCGCATCTGCTCGAGCTCTTCGGGATTGATCGTCGGACCCCCTGGGTCGCTCAAGACCTTGGAGAGTTCCATGACCGCACGGGTGGGACCGCGACGCGCCCGTTCGAGTTCCTGGACCACGAGTTCAAGCTTTCGGCTCTTCTCGAGGCGCCCCTCGACGTCCGCCAACCCACTCGTCTTTTGTCGTAGCTGATCCCGACGCGCCTGTAGGGTCTTGTTTTCTTCGGCGATGGTGCCGAGGTCGCCGCTCTGCACGAAGTAGAGGACTCCGAGCACGGCAAGCCATACGGCGATGGCCCCCCCGTAAACCGCGCCCCACGTGGCGAGACTGAAATCCGCCGACGGCATCGGCGACGGGGCGGCACGGCGTGCTCGCCTCTTTTTATCGGTGGGTAGCAGGTTGATGCGGACCATCAGTTTCGCTCCCGCTCTTTTCGGAGCGCCAACCCGACACTCACCACCGCTTGCGAGGCACGTCCCTGCAAGTCGGCCACGGCTCCTTCATCGACCTGGGCCAGACGCGTTGGGTCCAAGACTTCGACCGGGACCTGGGAGCGCCCCTCGATGATGTCGAGCAAGGCCTGGATGTTTGCGGTGCCGCCCGAGACGAACACACGGCTCAAATCTCGGTCGCCACTCGTCGCAAGGTAGAAATCCAACGACCGCTGAATCTCTCCAGCGAGCTGCTCGACCGCCTGGTTGACGATTTCGGGGATCTCTCGGGGAACGATGCCGCGCCCTTCCCCGCCGCACTTGTACGACTCCGCTTCATCCCGGTTGATGCCCAGCTGCCGCTGAATCTCCTCCGTGATGGCGTTTCCCCCGTTTGCGATATCCCGCGTGAATGCGGTGGTCCCATCGGAAAGGATGTTGACCGTGGTGGTCGAGGCGCCGACATGCACCAACACCACCGTTTGGTCTGGTTGCGCGATGCCGTATCCCGTTTCGTAGACGTTCTGAACGGTGAACGCGTCCAGGTCGACCACGACGGGACGGAGCCGAGCTTCCATCGCCAAGTTCGTGAGATCCGTGATCTCTTCCTTCTTCGCGGCGACGAGAAGCACGTCCATCTGACCGTGGTCGGTGCGCTCGTGAAGCACCTCGTAGTCCACGTGTACTTCATCGAGATCAAAGGGGATGTGCTGCTCAGCCTCCCAGTTGATCTGCTCATGGAGCTCTGCGCTGGTCATGAGTGGCATGGTGATCTTCTTGATGATCACGCTGTGCCCACTCGCACGAAGAGCGATATTGCGGCGTTTCGACCGCGCGAAGAGCTTCTCAAGCCCCTCGACGACGGCGCCGGAGTTAATAATGTGCCCGTCGACGATTGTCTCGGCAGGCAATGGGTGGAAGCCGAACCGTGTAATGGTCCGGGCCCCCTTCCGCCCCTCTTTGATTTCACAAACTTTAATCGAGCTCGAACCGATATCGACGCCGATTAAGTTCTTCCCCTCCGCCGCCATGCAGGTGCATTACTCCTCCTCGCCGAATACGCGTACACGGTCGGCGAGCCTGAGACCCAAAGCTTCGAGAATCTTCCGTTTTGTGTCCATGCGACATCCAAAACCCTTCTCGACGCGATCGATCGTCAACACCGATAGGTTCGCGCGACGAGCCAACTCCGCTTTGGACATCATGCGCTCGATGCGAATCTTGCGAACATTGTTCGGCTTGTTGCCGCTCTTCTTGCTCGCCTTGGGCTTGCTCGCCCCTTGTGCATCCCCCGTTTCAGACGACGCATCACCAACCGTTTCCGGTTTCGGCATCGCTTCGTGTGCCTCAGGGTCGTAACTCATGACGTGGCTCTTTGGAGGTCGGAAAGGCACCCTGCCAATCCTTCACAAAGCTATGGCCGAAGCCATAGAGGGTCAAGCAACTTTGAAAAATTTACCACTAAATTATGTGTTAATTAAGTATAATTCATCCCTAGCTAACGTACATCGCGCAGACATCCGCGATCGTCTCGCACGGGTTGTGCTCAACGCGCGAACCTATCAGTTGTCAACGAACAAAGACGTCCAAATCATGGTCGCAACGCCAGCGCGCAATAGCAAAAAAATCGATTAGTTTGCCCTCTCCCGCAGCTCATCGATACTCGGCGCGTTGTGATCGGCGGAATTGGGGTCTCACGGGCGTTCCTGGTGCTGGTTCTGGTGCTTTGCATGGGCGTCCCCGCGGCAGCCCAGAGAAAGCACACCGTGAAAGAGGGGCAGACCCTCGGCGCCATTGCGAAGCGATATCGCGTGTCCGTCACAAATCTGGCGGCGGCGAACCGGCTGAAGAAGACGTCGAGTCTCCGGGTCGGCCAGGTGTTGCGCGTGCCCCCCAAGGGCGTCGTTTTCGTGTATCCCGGGCAAACCCTGATCGGCATCGCGAAGCTCAACAAGGTCAGCGTAAAGGCCCTCGCCGGCGCCAACGGTCTCAAACGCGATGCCAGTCTACGCGTCGGGCAAAGGCTCGAGCTTCCGGGATATCGTGCCAAGGCCGAGGAGACCCAGGCAGACAACAAGACCTTGAGCGGGACGGTCATCCTCGAGCGACCGGCCAGCAAGGAAACCCTCCGCGTCCGACTGTTCGATAGCCGCGGCCGCGTGAACGTCAAAGGGCGCCAGAGCCTCGCCCGATTCCTCCGCGACCGGGAGTCCGGCGACGTACGCCGCCCTCACCCGCGCCTGATGCGGACCCTCACGCGCGTGTCGGACCATTTCAACGGTCGGACGATCATCGTCGTCAGCGCCTACCGTTCGGCGAAGAACGGGGAAAGCAAGACCAGCCGACATTCCACCGGCGAGGCCATCGACATTCGGGTAGAGGGCGTGCCCAACGAGGTGCTTCGCGACTATTGCCTGACCCTCGAACGCGTGGGCGTTGGGTACTATCCACGAAGTAGTTTCATTCACATCGACGTACGGCCCCAGGCCGCATATTGGGTCGATTGGTCGCGTCCCGGAGAGCCCGCGCTGTACCTCCCCCCTGGCCAGCAGCCCCAGCAGTTCGACGCGGGAGTACCGACGGCGGTGTCTCCGAAGTAGCTGCGCCGGTCGTCGGGTGTCAGCCGTTCTTTGGGAGTTCGATCGCGTGTTCTTTCAGGCGGCGATAGAATGTGCGCCGCGGCATCCCGAGGGCGCGTGCCGCCTTGGCGCGATTCCATCCATGCGTGTTCAGCGTCTCCAAGATGCGCGCTCGCTCTGCTCCCTTGAAGCTCGCGAACGACTCTGCAGATCGTGCCGAGACCGGCTCGCGCGTGGGGGTTTCGATCGCGAGTTCGTCCGCTTCGATGATGTGGCTTCTCGAGAAGACAGAGGCATTGATCAGCAGATGCTCGAGTTCCCTCACGTTGCCAGGAAAAGGATGCGCAGCCAGGCGATCGAGAGCGTCACGGCTCATCGATTTCTTGGCTTCTCCCGTTTGCTTGGCATGGCGTTCGAGGAGATGCGCGCAGAGCTGCGGGATGTCCTGGCGGCGCTCACGGAGCGGCGGGACGCGAAGCTCGACGACCGCAAGGCGATAGTAGAGGTCGTCACGAAACGTCCCGGCATCGACGAGCGACTGGAGCGGCCGCTGGCTCGCGGCGATCACACGCACGTCGACCACGCGCTCCTCCGCCCCACCGACCGGCCGAACCTTGCCCTCTTGGAGGATACGGAGCAGGTCGAGTTGCATGCGAGGCGGCATGTCAGCCACTTCGTCCAGAAAGAGAGTGCCTCCGTTCGCTTGCGCGAACACGCCGTCGTGTGACCGCTTGGCGCCCGTGAACGCCCCCACCACATGACCGAACAACTCGCTCTCGAGGAGCCCGTCAGGAATCGCGGCGCAGTTGAGCGACAGGAATGGCTCGGTCGCCCGCGGGCTCGAATTGTGGATCGCACGCGCAACCAGCTCCTTGCCCGTCCCACTCTCGCCGAACACGACCGCGGGGACGCCGCTCGCGGCGATGCGCTCGAGGCTTTCTGCGAGCGCGCGCATCGGTGGGCTCGACCCGACGAGTCCGGGATGGCGAGGACCTCCCGAGGTCGCCTGTAGTCGACGGTTCTCATCCAGGGTCCTGCGAAGCTCTTCACTTCGACCCTCGAGGCGATGCGCGAGCTGCTCGTTGGCGTGCCGAAGGGCTTCGTTGGTTTCTCGGAGCGCCCGTGCTTGCCGCTCCACTTCCTGAAACAAGCGTGAGGTCTCTAGGGCGATTGCGGCTTGATCGGCGTACGCTTGCAGCAACGGCAGGTCCGTCCCCGAAAAGCGTCCACTCATGCTTCGATGCTCGAGGTACAGAACGCCCGACGTCTGGTCGCCCGAGCCTATGGGAAGGCACGCCACCGACTTCAGCATCAACTGATGAACGGACATGTAGTCTTGCACCCGTGCATCGTGAACCGCATCAACGGTGACCACCGGTTCGCCGTCGATTAGCACCGTCTCCGCGATCGATCGGCTGAAGGCCGCCGTCTGCTCACCGAGCTCGTGCTCCGCATCCCGAATGGTGGCCGCTTCGAGCGCCCCTTCGGTATCCGTCAACAGGACGAAGCCGCGTTCGGCGCCCGTGAGTGACACGGCACCGTCAGTGATCAAGCGCAGCAGCGTAGGTAGGTTCCGCTCGCGTGCGAGTGCTCGAAGATTGCCGAGCAAAGGTGCGAGCGCGTCCGGCGACGCCGCCGGTATCGGTTGTTGGCCCCGCTTTTTCGACCACACGCGAACGGCCGCGCGCCTGGCGTCACGCCAAAACCCAGTACGCAACGGAGGCGGCAACGCCGTGGCCGAATCGTCCCAAATCTCGACTGCGCGCACCGC
>JBATTM010000029.1:0-3461 GCA_049670545.1 Polyangiales bacterium | reverse complement strand
GCCCAAGACCGATGCGTAGGTTCCAACCAGTGCCTCACAGGCTGCCCCACCGGCGCCAAGCAATCGACACTTCTCAGCTACATGCCACGGGCACTCGCCCACGGCGCCCGATGCCTGACTGAAGTTCGGGTGCGCAAGCTTTGGATCGAACGAGGGCGTTGCGTCGGTGTGGTGGGTGCCGCGGTCAACCCGCGTACGCGGCAGTGCGACTTCGAGATTCGGGTGCGCGCGCGAGCCGTGGTCATCGCCTGCGGGGCGGTCCAAACACCGCACCTGCTACTCGGCCACCGCCTCGGCCGCCCGAGCCGGCAGCTCGGCAGAAACTTTCTGTGTCACCCGAACGCGAAGGTCGTCGGGATCTATCCTCAGGATATCCATGCTTGGCAAGGCGTGAGCCAAGGCGGCCAGGTTCGCGAGTTCCTCGATGAGGGCATCGTGATGGCCGAGAACGCGATTCCACCAGGCACCGCCGCCGCGCAGATTCCCTTCATCGGGGACGACGCCCTCGAGATGATGAAGAACTACAACGCGATGGTGATGACCGGCGTGTTGGTCGAAGATTCCCACGCGGGCCGGGTCACGCGTGGATTCGATGCACCGCTCGCCCGCTACGACATCAATGCCTACGATCACGCCCGGTTCCTCCGAGGGGTTCGCAAGCTGGCGACCCTTCACTTCGAGATGGGTGCCACTCAAGTGATCTTGCCGTTCAGCAACATGCACGTCGCCCACGAAGTCGATGATCTCGCAAGGATCGATCGGACGCAGCGTTCCCGCAGCACGATCGAACTCTTTACCGTGCACGTCATGGGGACCTGCCGCATAGGCAGTGATCCGAAGAAATCTGTCGCAAACCTGCGAGGGGAGCTCTGGGACCTGCCAGGATGCTACGTCGCCGACGCAAGCCTCTTCCCCTCTGCGGTCAGCGTGAATCCTCAGGTCGCGATCATGGCACTCGCCACGATGGTCGCGCAACGTGTGCAGCTCCCGAATTGACAACGCCGAACCGACGCACAAGCTAGGCGCTCCGATGCTCGATCTCCCTCGCCTGCAACGCATTCGGTTGATGCCGCGCCCCATTGGTCAGATCGCGTTCGCGACCGCGGTCCTTGCGCCGAACTACAACCTGCTGCCCGGGATCGACGTGAAGGTCGAAGGGATGGACAACCTCCCCGACGAGCCAGTCATCTTCGCGATGAATCACACCGATCGATTCAACTACTTTCCGTTCATGTACAAGCTGTGGCGCCAGAACGACCGCTACATGACCGTCTGGGTGAAGGGGAAGTACTACGAGACGTCCGCAGTCGGCATGTTCATGGAGCTGACGAGCAATCTTCCGACGGTCTCGCGTGGCTACATCATCACCAAGGACTTCGCGCTCACCATGGAGCGCCGTCCCACCGAGGCCGAGTACGACACCCTCCGCGCATGGGTGAATGCAGAAGCCAACCCCGGCGCAGATCCTACAAGCATCGATCTATCAGGGTTGCCACCCAAGCTCCTCGAGACTTCGAGAGACATCCTCGGAGTACGCTTCGATGCGAACCGGGAGTCCTACGCCAGGGGTATCAACAACGTGTTCGCGGCAATGATGCGCGAGTTCCTCCGTCTCAACGAGCGTTCCTTCGAGCTCGGCCTCGATCTCCTGGTCTTTCCACAGGGCACACGCTCCATTCGTTTGCCGCGTGGTCGGATCGGCATGGCGGAGGTGGCGCTCCGCTACCAGAAAACGATCGTTCCCATCGGGTGCAACGGGTGTGACCTCGTCTACCCCGGTTCGCTCCCGATCGCGAAGAAGGGCAAGGTCGTCTACCGCGTCGGTCGACCGATCCCCTATGCCGAGCTCAGTGAGTTTCACATCGATGAGCCCTTCCAGCCGTTTTCCGCCGAGGCCGAGCATGCGCACCGCGACAAGTTTCAAGGCGCGGTCGACGTAGTGATGGATCGCATCAACGAAATGCTGGACCCCGAGTATCAGTACAGCGACGACTTGAAGAGCACTGGGGTTCGCGGCACCTCGCGATTTATTTGAGTCGTCACGGCTTTGATTGTTTTGCGGCACGAAACCAGCTAGACCCAGCGAGATGAACGCACTCGATGTGCTCCGAGCCGCGGCGGAACCAAAGCCGGTCGTCGCAATCATTGGGGGAGCCGTTGCCGGGTCGGAGGCCGCTGCGGCGTGCGCCGCACGAGGCGCCATTCCCGTCGTGTTCGAGCAGGGCCGGCGCCCCTACGGAAAGATCGAAGACGGCCTTCCGCGATGGCATGTCAAGCTTCGCGACAAGGAGTACAAGAAGATCGATCAGAACCTCGGCGCCGAGGGCGTCGTATTCGTGCCGAAGACCGAGGTCGGGACCGATCTGGCTCGGGACGATCTTTATGGGCAGCTCGGCTTCAGTGCGGTCGTCTTGGCCAACGGTGCGTGGCGCGACCGAGGCTTGCCCATCGAAGGGGCCGACGCGTACCACGGACGGGGGCTCGTCTATCAGAACGAGTTCGTCTATTGGTTCAACCACTATGACGATGAAGGATACGACGGCCAGGTCTTCGACGTACAAGACGGCACGATCGTGGTGGGCGGCGGGCTCGCCTCGATCGACGTAGTCAAAGTCATCAACCTCGAGCTCTACGCGAAGGCGCTCCAAGCGCGAAACATCGAAGTCGATATCGTCGAAATGGAGGTAAAGGGCATTCCGCGAACCCTCGAAGCGCACGGGCTCAGCGCCGAGGATCTCGGCGTGAAGGGATGCACGCTCTACTACCGACGAAGCAAAGAGGACATGCCGCTCGCAAGCGCGGACAACCCAACACCCGAACAGCTGCAGAAGCTCCAGGTGGCGCGCGTCAAGATCATGGATCGCGTCATCCGTAAGTACTTCGTTAAGTTCGAGCCTCTGAGCCGACCGATCGGCTGCCTCGTCGAACAGGATCGACTCGTCGGGCTTCACTTCCAGCGAACCGAAGTGGTCGAAGGGCGGGTGAAAGGGATCGAAGGCTCGGAGTTCGAGGTGCGCGCCCCCATGATCATCAGCTCGATCGGAAGCATCCCGAGACCGATCGAGGGCATCCCAACCCGGGGCGAACTCTATCACTACGACGACTGGGACACCGGCGAGGTGCATGACCTCCCTGGCGTCTTCGGCCTCGGCAATGTGCTCACGGGCAAGGGCAACATCAAAGACAGCCGCAAGAACGCGATCGAGATTATCGAACGCGTCGTCGCGGCCTATCTGGGCGTCGGCGATCGTGACGACCTCGAGGTCACATCCCCCTCATCCGACGCAACGGAAGTGGCGACACGCGCCGTCGGCGGGACACCGATGACGGTCGATGCCATGCATGCGCTCGCCACGCTCATCGAAGCGCGCCACCAAGAGACCGGATACCACGACTACGCAAGCTGGATGCAGGACGACGGGGTCTAACCGCGTGCACCTTGAAACGATTCGATGATCGTG
>JBATTM010000028.1:0-4784 GCA_049670545.1 Polyangiales bacterium | reverse complement strand
GTGACACCCACCCACTACCCCTTCACCAGCCTGCAGCGGTACGACCCAGGGACGAACGTACTCGAGACGCTGTTTCAGGTAGATGGCGAGGGCGTGATCCGGCTCACGGATTACATGCCCTGGGCGGATGATCCGCGTCTCGCCATACACGAAGTCCATCGTCGCATCCAATGTGTGGAGGGGGAGGCCAACGTCGAGGTCGTGTTCGATCCTCGTTTTGACTATGGCCGAAGCCACGCGCGTTTCGAGATCGCAGGACGCTGTGCGATCGCGCGCGGGGATACAGGTGAGCGGTTGATGGCGGTGCTGGGCGGCGTTGGTGAATGGAAGCCGCGGCCTGAGGGCGGCGTCCGAGCGGTTTTCGACCTCAAGGCCGGGGAACGAGGCTGGCTCGTGATCAGTTGGAACGCCTCCGATCCGGAGTCGATTCTCTCGTATCGCCCCTTCGAGCTTCTTAGGACCACCCGCAACCGTTGGCGCGATTGGTCACGGTCGCTGCAGTACGATGGCCCCTGGCGTCACCATGTGATTCGGTCCGCGCTGCTGCTCAAGCTGCTGATGTACGCGCCCACTGGCGCCATGGTCGCCGCGCCGACGACCTCGCTCCCCGAATGGATCGGTGGGGTTCGCAACTGGGACTACCGTTTCACCTGGACCCGCGATACCGCGATGGCCGTCCGCGCGGCCAATCTGCTTGGTTGTGATCGTGAGGCGCGTGATTTTTTTCACTTCGTGCGGGACACCCTCGAGCGCGACCGACAGTTGCACATCATGTACGCGGTTGATGGGGGTCGTGTGCCTGACGAGCATACGCTCGCGCACTTTGAGGGCTACAAAGGCTCGCGCCCGGTTCGAATCGGCAACGGCGCGCGCGATCAGCTACAACTCGATACCGCTGGGGCGTTGATGGACGCAGCCTATGTGTACGAGCGCGGTGGCGGCTCCTTGACGGTCCGTGGGTGGCGGCGACTGCGGGACGTCGTCGAAAACGTGGTCGCGACGTGGGCCGAGCCTGACCACGGGATCTGGGAGCCCCGCGGCGGGGTCAGGCACAACGTGCACTCGAAGTTGATGAGCTGGCTCGCACTCCAACGCGGGGCGCAGCTGGCTCCTCTTTTTGGCGACCGTGACTCGCAAACGAAGTGGACACGAACGGCCGACCAGCTTCACGCCGAGATTTGCAAGCGCGGACTCGACCGTACCGGGAGTCGGTTCGTTGCTGCGTATGATCACGAGCACACCGATGCATCGCTGCTCCTGTTGCCCATTCATGGGTTCTTGCCTCCGGGCGACGAGCGGATCCTTCGTACCGTCGATTGGATTCGCGACCGGCTGGGCGACGGCCCCTATCTCCACCGCTACCGAACCGATGACGGCGTAGGTGGCGAGGAAGGCGCGTTCGTCTTGTGCGGCTTCTGGTTGGCTGAAGCGTTGGCGATGGCCGGGCAAGTCGATGAGGCGCAGCGCGTGTTCACCGCACACGCGGAGGCGTCGAACCACCTCGGTCTGCTTGCCGAAGAGATCGACCCGCGTTCGAACGCGCTGTTGGGCAATTTTCCGCAGGCTTTCAGCCACCTCGGTCTGATCAACGCGGCGGCGCGCATCGACCTCGCGCTTCGTTTGCGGGACGAAGGATCACATCGGGTGCCCGAGGTCGAGATCGGACGCTCTTTGTGAGCAACTCCGGGTCGGGGAGCCCAGGCACACCGCGTGATGTCATCTTTGGGTTCGTGGGGATTGCGGTCGGTCTCGCCATTCTGGAGTTGGTGGCACTGGTCGTGACGCAGCCGGAGTTCGGTATGCATTCTCTCGCGGTGTTCGTGCCTCTTGTGATCGTCGGAGCGGGGCTTGCGGGTGGACTGGGCCAACGCGCTGCCGTTTCGGTGCAGAAAGCCGAGACCGACGAGACGGCGCTCGATTCGACCTCGGTTTCGTTCGCCGAACCGAGCGGGGCGGAGGATTCGACTCGTTCGGACCCGTACGACGACGTGGACTACCTCGCGGCACTGCGCCACGAGTTCCGCACACCACTCAATGCCGTGCTGGGGTTCGCGGACGTGCTGCTCGGTGGCATCGATGGGCCAGTGAACGAGTCCCAGCGAGAGGATCTCGAGATCATCCGTGCTTCGGGTATGAAGCTGCAGATCCTGCTCGACAGTGCGCTCGACCTTTCTCAGCTCGCAAGTGGGACGCTACGACCCGACCTCGACACCGTCGATGCGGCTGAGGTCGTGGCACGCGCCGTGCGGGAGGCCAAGCAGCTCTGGGGCGGAAAGCGCAGGTCGAGCCTCGTGGGCGCCGTCGGTACGATCCCCGTGTCTGTCGATGCCACGAGGCTTCGACGCAGCATCTTGGTGCTCGCCGACCTGCTTGCGGCAGAATACCGGGACGCAGCCATCGACGTTGAAGTTGGACGAGTCGACGAACACCTTGTGGTCTCGGTATGCGCGAACCCCTCAGGCCCGCTCGCGCTGGACGCCTTGCCCACGCCGGCAGAAGTGATCCGCGCCGAGGATCCCATGAAGATTCGCCGATGGCCGGTGGCCGTCACGTCCGAACTCGTGACCACACTCGGAGGCTCGCTCTATCATGGTGACAGCCCCGCCCGCTTCGTGATTCGACTTCCGGCGGGAGGGGCGGCGTGACTCTCCGCACAGCGGGTTTCATAACGAGTTCGTACTTTTCGGGGTTGTGGGCGTTTCTTGCGTCATCCCATCGAGTGCTCGGGGCGGGCGTCATCTTGGCGGTTGGCGCCATGATGACCCTTAGGCTGGTGCGATCTCTGGCGCGCGCGTCCGCGTCCGACGCGGGGGCATCTTCCCCTCATGCGTCGAAGGAATTCTTGCTCCAACGGAGCGTCGAAGAGCACTCCGCGGATCCGGAGGTGCCCGAGCGGCAGCGTGCCCGCTTTCTCGGCGCGCTCGGTCACGAGCTCCGAAATCCCCTCAACTCGATCACAGGGTTTTCGGACATGCTTCTCAGTGGATCTGACGGCGATCTCAATGAGGAGCAGGACAAGAGCGTGCAAACGATCCGCGCGAGTGCCGAGCGGCTGCTTCGCCTGGTTACCACGGTCGTCGACCAGGCCCGGGTACAAACGGGCACGCTGCGACTGCAGCAGCAGTGGGTGGCACCTGCCGAACTCGTATCTGACGCGGTGCGCTTCGTTCGCTCGAGGGTCGAAGAGCACTCGTTGATTTCGGAGGTCGCGGAGGGTCTGCCGCGAGCGTTCGTCGATCGTCAGCGGACGACCGATGCCTTGGTGGGTCTTTGTGTACTCGTCATTCGTTCTTCGGGGGCCGACGTCTCGGTTCGGGTCGCATCTCCGAGACGCGACCAGGTGGGGCAAGGATTCGTGCAGTTCGATCTGATCGCGCACCTCTCGGACCCGTCGGTCGATACGTTGGCCATCGTCGAGAGGCTCGAGCGTCCGGCCGCCCGAACCGACGCGCTCGGCCTCGAGGTATCGGTCGCTCGGAGCGTCATCGAGGCCCACGGTGGTCGGATTTGGGCAGAAGCGGGCACCGCGGGGAGCCTACGGGTGTGCATGACCCTACCGACGTCTTCCCCTTAGGTCGAGTCGTCACCCAGCGCGGTAAGGATCGCGCGATACGCGTCGTTTCGCCTCCACCCGGCCTCTCGTTGGAGTCGTTGGGTCATTTCCTTGGTCGATAGACCTTCCTCTTTCCATGCCGCGACGCGGGCCTCGACGTCGACGTCGGGATCGGCTGACTGCTTTGGCGCGGCTTCGATCACGAGCGTAATCTCCCCTTTGATCGACTCTGCCAGCGCAGCACGCACTTCATCGACTGTGCCGCGAATCGTTTGCTCGTGCATTTTCGTGAGCTCTCGGCAAAGCGCGACCTTCCGTTTCACACCGAGCACCTCACCGAGGTCGTCGAGGGTCTTGCGGATTCGGTGCGGCGACTCGAAAAGCACGCTCGCTTCTTGCGCGGTACCGACGCGTCGCAGCGCCTCTTGTCGGTCCCGTCCGCTCCGTGGCAGGAAGCCCTCGAACGTGAATCTCCGGATTGGAATTCCTGCGACGGAAAGTGCGGCCAGTACCGCGCTCGGCCCCGGGATCGCTTCGACGACCACGCCTGCCGCGGACGCGCGCGATACGAGATAGACGCCGGGATCGCTCACGACAGGAGTCCCAGCGTCACTCACGAGCGCGAAATGAGCTCCGCCGGCGAGTTCTTGAACGATGGCGCTGACCTTTCTCTCGTCTGTGTGCTCGTGGAATGAACGAAGTGGAGTCCGAAGGTCATAGCGTGCGCATAGCGTGCGGGTATGACGTGTGTCCTCTGCGAGGATGGCATCCGCCTCTCCGAGGATCCGAAGGGCGCGTGCCGAGATATCCTCGAGGCAGCCGATCGGAGTGGCAACGACGGAGAGGCGCCCGGTCATCAGGGCGCGTTACCATATCTCGGCGAGCGTGCGAAGCGCCCGCGGGGGCGAAGCTAGACGCGGGTTAGGGCGATTCGTACACTTCTAGGACGGAATCGCCTAGTTCGTCTCGCAGGTACTCCTTCAGCTTCTTGAGGAGCCGCTTTTCGATTTGGCGCACACGCTCGCGGCTGACGCCAAAACCGTCCCCGAGAGCCTGTAGTGTCTTCGGGTCTTCGGCGACGAGACGCTCTCGAAAGATCGTGGCCTCTTTGTCTTTGAGCGTCTTTCCGAACTCTTGGATCTTCGTGGTGAACTGGTCGCCGAGCTCTGCGTTCGCAAGGGCCTCGTCCGCCCGCTCCCCTCCGGAAGGAAGCAACTCGACCCGTGCGACA
>JBATTM010000027.1:0-11089 GCA_049670545.1 Polyangiales bacterium | reverse complement strand
GGTGGGAAGGACGCCGGTGGTCGGAAATCGAACGCGTAGACGCTGACCCGTACCACGACTGGATGGCGCACTGGCAAACGCTCGCCCCGCCCGAAGGGGAGGCGCTTGGGGTTTTCGAAACTCGAGTCCGTCGCTGGCACGATTCGCTCGATCTCGAGGCGACGCACTTGCTCGTCGCGCATGCGGGCGTCGTGCGGGCGCTCCGGGTGTTGCGGCACGGCGTCGATTGGACTTCTGCGATGCGCGAGGCGGTGCCCTCCCTTACGTGGTTGCCCATGTGACGCGGGCCTCGCCCCGCATCGAACGCGTCGAGTCAGGCGACCAACTTCCGCAGGGGCTCCCAGTAGTTGGCCTGCCATCCCTGCGCGAGGTGCTCACGCTGCTCCTCTGGGAAGCCGGCGTGCTCCATCACGACCCGAGTCTTCTCTCCGTCGACTGCGAGCTCGAAGCGCACGATGGAATAGAGACCCGGCTCCCAAGGCTTTGCGCGCCACGCCTGCACGAGTCTCTTGCCGGGAGAGCATTCGACGATGCGTCCGGTAATCATTCCGCCGAAGCACGAGAACGCGCCTCCCGGCGTCGGGTCGATCTCGGCGGGGGCGCCGCCCGACATGGCACTGAATCTCGATGCGTCCGTGAGCGCCTCATAGATGGCATCGGGGGTGCTCTCGAACGTAAGCTCTTGGCGAATGGGTCCAGTCATCGTGGCCTCCTTGAATATTTAACCAATTGGTTTTATATTGAGGCCAGTCACGCATGTCAACGGCGACCCTCACCCCCCAGACCCGCGAAGAGCGATTGGACCTCGTGTTCGGTGCCCTCTCGGACAAGACCAGGCGCGCGCTCTTGGCGCGTTTAGGCAAGCGGCCAGAGAGAATCACGGACCTGGCCGCCCCCTTCGACATGTCGCTCCCGGCCGTGTCGAAGCATCTTCGGGTTCTCGAGCGTGCGGGGCTCATCCGCCGTACGATCGACGGGCGCGTACACCAGTGCTCGCTCGAGGCGGCGCCGATGAGGGAAGCCGATCGATGGCTCGCACGGTACCGGGCGTTCTGGGATGGCACCCTCGCGGGGCTTGCTCGTTACGTCGAGGACGACCCGACATGACTGCATCGCATCGCCTGTCGGTGACGCGGCGTATCGCGGCGAGTCCTGCACGGTTGTTCGCGGCATGGACAGACCCCGCCCAGCTGCGTGCATGGTGGGGCCCTGCGGACGTGCGATGCACTCACGCGGAAGTAGACGCTCGGGTGGGCGGGCGCTATCGGCTCGAAAACGTCCTCGATGATGCGAGCGTGATCGTCATTACCGGCGAGTTCCTTCTCGTCGATCCTCCCAACGAGCTCGTGTACACCTGGGAAGTTCAGCCTGGTCCTGCGAATCTCGAACAGGTGACCGTTCGTTTCCTGGCGCGGGGTGCCGAGACAGAGGTTTCAATTCTTCACGAGCGGATCGAGAGCGAAGAGATCCGAGATCGGCACACCGCCGGGTGGTGGGGTTGCCTGGATGGGCTTGCCACACACGTGGGATCGAGCGCCGCTACTCGGCGGCTGCTGCGGCGCCCGGATCGTACGTGACCGTCATGCGGACCTGAAACGCCCGATCGACTTCGACTGGTTCCGTGCCGTCGACGGTGCGCACCTGAAGCATGCCTGTCGACTCGCCGCTCGCGGCCGCATTGGCTTCGAGAGCATTGAGGTTCGCGATGATCTGGCCACGCGCGTTCATCGAGTACGAATCCACCGTGAGCTCGACTCCCTCTTCGTCGAACGTGACCGATTGGGGGAGGGCGGTCTGTTGAATCGCGACATTGATCTTGAGCTCGTCCCCGTTCTTCTCGGTAAGCGTGTAGGTGTCGACTTGGCTGACCTTGAACCCGTAGAGCACCAGCTCTTTCTTGGCTTCCCACTGTGCACCGATGCCCACCGGTTCTGCCGGAAGCACCACGCGCGACAACGACGTACGCGCGTTGATGATCATGACGAGCAATCGCACTGGAACATCCGCGCGTTGCGCTCGCTGATTGAGCTCGTTGGCTTGGATGATCCCGCGATCGTCGATCTCGACCCAACCGCCCACGTTGTTCAGGATGGCCGCTCCCTGGTTCAGGTCCCGTGCGATCTCGGGATCGAGGCCTTCGGGGACGATGGCCTCGGCCTTCACGATGCGAACGTCAAACCGCGTGCCCCGCTTCGACTCGATCGACGGGCCGGAGGCAATGTGGAGTCGCACGCCCGGGACGATATTCAGTTCCGCGCCGGCTCGTGAAGTCGCCAGGGATGCAAAGCCAAAGTCCATGTTGGACGTCGTGCTCGTGCCCGCCGCAATGTCGTATCGAAGTGCCGCCCGGGGCTCCTGGCCGGCATCGAGAACGAGAACCGGATCCGCGCTCTTGGCGTCCTTCGCCGTGTTCGCCGACTTATCTTTGCTGCACCCGCTCCACGCGGTGAGCGCCAACACGAGGACGAGCCCCCGCACCATACCTTGCTTAGCCATCAGTTCTCCTTCACACGGCACCCCAGTTTCTTGCCGTCACTCGCGGCTCTATATCGGCGCTGAGGCCGGGTCAAGGCTTGGGTGGGGCCTGCTGCGGAGCGTCGGTGGCACCGCTCACGCGTCGATACCCAGTGGGCAGCGCGAATTGGCCTTGCGGCACACTTCCGCGCTTGATGCTCTTCACCAGGAACTCGACCGGTGGGCGCCCCGGCTGGCGGACTTTCATTTTCATGGCGAAGCCCGGTTTGACACCGTATTTCCGCATGGCCTTGACCCGCTCTTCGTCAGACAACTCGAGGCCGAGGTCGCGTCCACGAAATGCTTGCGTCCACAGATCGGGCGGGTACTTCTGGGTCATCCAGAGGTCTATCGTGGCGTTGTTGTCTTTATCGAGCACGCGGACATGCTCTGTAGGGGTGCCGCTGATCGGTTCACGGCCGAGCTTCTTGATTTCCAGATTCGAATCCGCCCCTTCGCTCGAGACGTCCTGGCTGGAAGAACGCAGGGCCGCAAAAGGGACTTCGACGATCACTTTCTGATTGTGCGACACGGAGTAGTAGACACCGCCGCTCGCTGGCAGGATTGTCGAGCCTTGCAGTAGCTGCCCGTCCTGGCCCTTTCCGGCCGTATCGATCCGCACGTCGCCGGTGTCCGAATACCAAGCATGGACGGTCACAGACTGCCCTGGCTGCGCGGAGAGGATCGCGGTGAGCTCCCCCTCGAACGCGAGGGCGGGGCCCGCCTGAAGAATCACCGCGCACACCGTGAGCAGACCGCCGAGGGACCGAACCGAGATTCCGAGCATCTGCGGTGGGTTATATCGGATCATCGCGGCGGAGCCAGAGGGCGCCCGGCCCCATTTGACGAGGGCAGCTCCCCCGCTACAATCCGCGGCCTTCCGGGCATCCGGGCGAGGACTACCATGCGTGACCTAATCAAGCTCAGCTGCGAAAACTGCGGAAAAGACAACTACGTGACGGACAAGAACCGGCGCACCATGCCGGAGAAGTTCCACATCAAGAAGTTCTGCCCGAAGTGCCGCAGCCACCAATCCCACAAAGAAGGCAAGATCAGCAAAGGCTGATCGCAGAAAAGGGGACAGTCCCCTTTTCTCACCCGCGTTCGATCAAACGGACGGCAAGTGCGCCGGTTCCCCCGTGACGTCGCGGCGCCGTGCGGAACGCCAATACGAATCGCGACGGTGCGCCTCGACTCAAGGCATCCGCGATGTGGGTTCGAAGCGTGGCTTTGCCGTCAGGGCTGTGTAACCCCTTGCCCACGATGATGAGAACCCAGCGGTCCCCATCTGCGTGGGACTCGCGCAGGAACCGTAGGACGTCACGTTCGGCTTCGGCGACCGTCCTCCCGTGAAGGTCGCAGCGTGCATCGAACTCGAGGCGAGGGTCTTCGAGAGCGTCGAGAATGCTTGCGTGGGTGCCGGGACGCCGACCGACGACCGATCCATCGGGATCGCGGATGACCGCGAAGTCCTCGGCAGGTTTCTTTCGCTGTCGCCGTACGGGCGACGGACGAGTCGGACGGTCGTCCTGCGCAGGCATCACCCGCTTCTTGGGGCTGCCAAGCGGCGTCACACCCGCGAACGCGTCTCGAAGCGCATCTTTGTCGTCCGAGGATCGGCGCGTGGTCGCCGTCTTGGCTTCAGGCTTCTTTGGAGGATTGCGTTTTCGGTCGCTCACGACGTCTTCATGATGAACGCAACAGGTGCGTCGTCGCAACCGACGCTAGAGATATGCTCTAGTTTTTCTTTGCGCCGTCGCGTCGTGGACGTCGGTTGCAGGCAAGCACGGCCTTGCGTACGCGCACGGAGTCTGGGGTCACTTCCACCAGTTCGTCTTGATCGACCCAGTCGAGCGCAGTCTCGATGGTCAGGTCCCTCGGTGGGGTGAGCACGACGTTCTCGTCGCGACCGGCTGCACGGATGTTCGTCAGCTTCTTCTCTCGGGTGCAGTTGACATCGAGATCGTTCGGACGGTTGTGCTCACCGATGATCATGCCCTCGTAGACCTGAACACCAGAGCCGATGAACAATTTACCGCGGGGTTGCAGGTTGAAGAGGGCATAGGGAGTCGTCGTCCCGACCCGGTCCGCAACGAGTGCGCCGTTCTTTCGTCGGAGCAACGGACCCGCGTACGGGTCCCACCCTTCGAACATCGTGTTGAGAAGCCCTTCGCCACGGGTCTCCGTCATGAAGATCGAACGAAATCCAATCAAACCCCGCGAAGGCACGCGAAATTCCACGCGTGACCGATTCGCGCCAATCGGGCCCATCTTGCCCATCACGCCGCGCCTCTCTCCGAGAAGCTGGGTGACGGTGCCGACGTGTGCTTGCGGTACGTCGACTACGACGGTTTCGACTGGCTCGCATTGCTTTCCATCGATCGTCCGAACCACGACCTCCGGCATTCCGAGTGCGAACTCGTAGCCTTCGCGTCGCATCGTTTCTGCCAGGATCGCGAGCATGAGCTCGCCGCGCCCGTACACGATGAAGGAATCCGGCTCCTCGGTGTCTTCGACGCGCATGGCGATGTTGCGTTGCGCTTCCTTGAACAAGCGCTCACGTACCTGTCGTGAGGTGACGTAGTCGCCCACGCGCCCCGCCAATGGCGATGTGTTGACCAGGAAACGGATCTTGATCGTCGGCTCCTCGACCGAGATGCGTTCGAGTGGCGTTGCCTGACTCGGATGCGCGATCGTGTCGCCGATCTCCACCTCGTTGATGCCGGAGATCGCGACGATGTCACCGGCCGAGGCTCCGTCGATCTTGACGCGCTCGAGGCTCTCGAAGCCCCACAGCGCACCGATTTTGCGTTCCACCGTCGCGTCGTGGCCGATGACAGCGACGTTCTCGAGAGGCTTCACCGACCCGCCACGGATGCGCCCGATCGCGATGCGGCCGACGTAGTCGTCGTGCACGGTGTTGTGGATCAGAATTTGTAGCGGCAGTGTGGTGTCGGCGTCCGGGGGAGGGAGGTGCTCGATCAACGTTTCGAACAACGGTGTCAAGTCGTTCGACTTGTCGTCGAGTTGGTGCTTGGCGATGCCGTCCTTGCCGATCGCGTAGACGGTCGCGAAGTCGGCTTGCTCGTCGGTCGCCCCGAGGTCGCAGAACAAATCGAAAACCTCGTTGAGTGCTTCGTCTGGTCGGGCGTCACTTCGATCGATCTTGTTGATCACGGCAACGACCGGGAGCCCGAGCTCAATGCACTTCGACAACACGAACCGAGTTTGTGGGAGCGCGCCCTCGGCGGCATCGACGAGCAGCAACGCCCCATCCGCCATGCGCAACGTGCGCTCGACCTCACCGCCGAAGTCTGCGTGTCCCGGCGTGTCGATGAGATTGATCTTGTAGTCTTTCCATCGCACCGAGGCGTGCTTCGCCAGGATGGTGATTCCGCGCTCACGCTCGAGGTCGTTGGAGTCCATCACCCGTTCGCGCACCGCCTCGTTTGAGCGGAACACGCCGGTTTGGTGCAGCATGGCGTCGACGAGAGTGGTCTTACCGTGGTCGACGTGAGCGATGATCGCGACGTTTCTAAGCTTTTCTTGCAAGGCGTAGCCCCCCACGCACTGGCGTGACCGCGGGTCTTGGCAGATTCACTGGGAACCCGCCACCCGGGCCAGATTTGGGGGGTCTCTCGTGGCTCGCTATCTTGATGGGCGGGGGCGATTCGATGGGGCGAGCGGTGCATTGGAGCTTCGTGCTGTGGCTGGCGTGGGCCGGAGGCTGCGGCGGTGATGGCATGGCAGAGCCTGGTGGGAGCCCAGGGGATCCGAGAACCAACCCGGGCGATACCCCCACGGGCAATGGGGACGGTACCTGCAGCGTCCCCGAGGACGCGGCGGCCAGAGATGGTTCGATGCCCGACACCGTGATCGGAGACGGGACCCCAGCGGGCTGCAACTCCGAGGCGTTCGTTGCAGCGGTGGCGCGCGGTGGCGTGATCACATTCGACTGCGGACCTGACCCGGTAGTCATCACGCTCGACGAGACCGCGAAAGTGGTCAACGACCAGAATCCGGACGTCGTCATTGATGGAGGGGGGCGTGTGACGCTGAGTGGCGGGGGCGCCGTGCGTATCCTCTATCAGAACACGTGTGATGAAGCGCAGGTGTGGACGACCCCGAATTGCGACAACCAAGATCATCCTCGACTGACGGTTCAGAACATCACGTTCATCGACGGGAACGCGAAGTCGGAGAATGAAGGTGGCGGTGCGATCTTCGCGCGCGGCGGACGGTTGCGCATCGTCAATGCGCGATTCTTCAACAACGTCTGCGCGGACGTGGGACCGGATGTCGGTGGTGGTGCGGTACGAACATTCGACCAGTTTGAGAATCTACCGGTCTACGTGGTCAACAGCACGTTTGGCGGTGACGGATTGGGGAATGCTTGCGCGAACGGTGGCGCTCTCAGCAGCATCGGGGTTTCGTACAGCGTGATCAATAGCGTGCTGACGCACAATCGCGCCATCGGCAACGGCGCCAATCCCGCTGCCCCAGGGACACCTGGAGGCGGTAGCGGGGGCGCCATCTACAACGACGGCAACACATTCACGCTCTCGGTGTGCGGCACCGAGATCTCCGACAACACCGCGAACGAGGGAGGCGGTGCAATCTTCTTCGTCAGCAACGACCGGTCAGGCAGCTTGGTCATCGAAGACTCGACCCTGCTGCGCAACCCGAGCGCCGGGTTCGAAACCGACGGCTACCCTGGCATTTTCGTTCTCGCCCATGGCGATCCGCAGGTGATCAACTCCGTCCTCGAATGAGCCCTGGCCACCGCCCCAGGAATTAACCCCTCGTAAAAGGGGACTGTCCCCTTTTTGGCGTGTGTTGGGGTATATGGGGGGGATGAATGAAACGCTTCGGGGTTGGCATCGGGTGGTGTTGGAGAAGGACATCTCGTTGTTGGATGAGTTGATTGCCGACGATTGCGTGTTTCACTCTCCGGTCGTGCATTCGCCGCAGGTTGGGAAGGCGTTGACGAAGATGTATCTGTCGGCAGCCGCAATGGTGTTGGCGAACGATACGTTCACGTACGTGCGCGAGGTCATCGGGGAGTCGGACGCAGTCCTCGAATTCACCGCCGAGGTGCAAGGGCTTCACATCAACGGGGTCGACATGATTCGATGGAACGATGCCGGCGAAATCATCGATTTCAAAGTGATGGTGCGCCCCCTCAAGGCGATCAACCTGCTCCACGGGTTGATGGGACAGATGCTTACGCAGCTGAAGTAGCGCTAGCGCGAGGTCGAGAGCTTGTCGCGGTGCCTGGCCTGGATCGCGTTGTAGTCGTCTTGGGTCAGGCTCAGTGCTTTCGCGAGCCGCCGAAGCTGAACTTGCTCTTCTTGCTTGAGCACTTGATCGGCGACGCCCATCTCCACGAGGACCTCCAGCACCTCCAAGCGAAGCTCACGCGTTGCCAAGTCGCGGAGGTCGCGCGTCCAGTCGTGGTCGCCGAGCAATGCGACTTGGCTGATGTGGTCTGCCAGGAGACCACAGATGGCGTCGACACCCGCTTCGCTGAGGTCGTGGACCCGCTTCAGCTCCGCACGAATGGTGACGGCCTCCTGTTCGGAGTAATCCCCGTCGGCGTAGGCGACCTTGGCGAGCAAGCCAGCGACTGCCGTGACGATGCGCTGCGTCTCTTCATCCGCGTCCGCGAGGTACTGCTCGACGATCTCCGCAAGGCGTTCCCTCGCCTGCACGGGGAGATCGGTGTCGTCCTTCTTCCAGAAGCTCATGTCACTCAGGGTAGGGCTCGGCTTCCATTTCGGCTTCGATCTCACCGCCTGCGGGGTCCCACCCGTCCATATCGTCCGGGTTGTCACCGATGAGTTCGGCCTCGTCCCCGGCGCTTTCCTCGAGGTCCTCCGCGGCTTCGGTGCGCGCGGCACCTTCGGGGTCTGAGGTACAGCCGAGCATGGTCAAGGACGCGATCAAGGTCAGAAGGATGGTGAGTCGGTTCATGGCGGTGTCATTATACCCGCGAGGCCGTTTGCACAAGCACCGATGGCTCACTTGGCGTAGGCGGCAGGCGGTACTGGCGGCGGCCCGTCGCGCTTGGCCGGCGCGGTGCCCGTTGGCAGTGCGCCATCTCTCGAATGAAGGCCGCTTCGCGCCTTGGCCCAGGTGAGAATGGCGTCGCCTCCGTGCACGAGTGCGACGAAGGCGAGCACCGGAAGCGCGATCAGCACGCCTTCGAACCCGCGCGCACGCACCGCCGGCACGAGCACGGTGAGGAACATGGCCCACAGAAGCCCAGCGCCGAACGTCTGCAGCACGGCGTACCCGCGGTACCCGAGATAGAAATCGCCGAGCCCAGGGAACACCAATGACCGGAGGGCCGCTTTTCGCGGGCTCTTGAATGGTTCTCCGCAACCGGTGCACGTATCTGGCGCGTCATCCATCGCGAAGAAGCAACGTGGACAGAGGTTCTGCCACCCGCCTTCGTCGATGGGGGTCGTATCGAGAAGACGCCGCAGGTACTTGGCCTCACCCCGTTTCGTCCCGTGAAACATCAGCTGCTCCCGCCCAGAGCGGATGAAGATGTAGCTGTGCCGGCCGCTCGTGGTTTCGATCCGTTCGAGGGGGAGCTGGCTCGCGAACATCCGAGGACGACCTTTTCGATCGGTATGAATCAAGAGGATCCGACGGTCGGTCAGCACGAACGTCGTCCGATTGGTGAATGGGTTCATCGACCCCGCGGTCACCAGGCCCCATGCGAGTTGGCGTGCGCCGCTGGTGACGAACCGGACGACTTCCATCGGGCCGAGCGCCCGCTGCAGGACCGGTTCCGCCTTTCGGAGCATGTCTGCCCGCTTGCGGTCACGCCGCCGTACCGTGCGTGCCCGGAGGCTCGGGAACATCTCGTCGAACCGGACGGCGACCGACGCGGGCAGCAGCGCGCGCAGTGCTTCTTCGGACTTCCCCCCCTTGGACATGACCGAGCCTACGCTAGCATCGCGGCGTCCGGGCGCGACCTCGACTCCCTCATCAGGCACTGCGCAAAAAGCCAGGATCGATGCTACCCTCGGTGCACGAGACGCGTCTGGGGGGCGCATGACATGGTCGTTGCACTACTCGTGGTCGCCATTGTGCTGCTCACAGCCAATTTGGGCCTTGTAATCATTGGGATAAACCGGCGTTCCGCCGAAGCCGATAGGGGTGCTCGCCAGGTCGCCCAGGCGCACGCCGACTCGGCCACGCTGCTTCGAACCGAGCTCCGTGAAGTCCGTTCGGAGGCCACAACTGCCTCTCGCGATCTGCGGGAAGAGGTCGCACGCGCCCAAAAAGCAAGTGGGGATACCCTCGTCAAAGCGGTTGCCGAGATCGGCCAGGCCCAGACGGCCCGGTTTCAATCGTTCGCCACGCAGCTGCACGCCCTCACCGAGTCCAATCAAACGGGGCTTCAGCAGCTTCGGCAGTCGGTCGACGGCCGTCTCGACGAGATCCGCCAGAGCAACGAAAAGAAGCTCGACCAAATGCGCCAAGTCGTGGACGAGAAACTCCAGAGCACGCTCGAGAAGCGCCTCGGGGAATCGTTCAAGCTGGTTGGCGATCGCCTCGAGGCCGTGCAGAAGGGGCTTGGCGAGATGCGAAGCCTGGCGAGCGGCGTCGGCGATCTCAAGAAGGTGCTCACCAACGTCAAGACACGTGGGACATGGGGTGAAGTGCAGCTCGGCGCGCTCCTCGAACAGATCCTCACGTCCGAGCAGTTCGATCGCAATGTGCGGACGCGACCCGATTCCCGGGAGGTCGTCGAGTATGCGATTCGCCTTCCAGGTTCCAGTGACAACCCGGACGAGTGCGTGTGGCTGCCGATCGATTCCAAGTTTCCCCAGGAAGATTACCTGCGGCTCGTCGAGGCGAGCGAGCAGGGCGACGCCGACGCCGTGCAGCGCGCACAGGCGTCGTTGATACGTTCCATCCACGATTCCGCGCGGGACGTGAGCCGCAAGTATCTCAACCCGCCTCACACGACTGACTTCGCAATCCTGTTCTTGCCGACCGAGGGGCTATACGCCGAAGCACTCCGTCACTCAGGCTTGGTCGAGCAGTTGCAACGCGACCATCGGATCGTGGTCGCAGGGCCGACCACCCTGGCGGCCGTCCTCAGCAGCCTGCGAATTGGTTTTCGCACCTTGGCGATCGAGCAGCGCTCGAGCGAGGTCTGGAAGGTCCTCGGGGCCGTCAAAACCGAGTTTGGAAAGTTCGGCAACGTGCTCGAAAAGGTCAAACGCCAACTCGAAACGGCCGGCCGCACCATCGACGAGACCGGTGTGCGCACACGTGCGATGGAAAGGAAATTGAGGTCCGTGGAGGAGCTCCCTGCGGACGCCGCCTCGACTGTCCTAGACTTGGCAGAAGGCGATCCCGTGGATCTGCTGGAAGCGACCGAGGACGGCGCCGCCTAGAAGAGCTCGCATTTCCTACCGGCGATACTCGTGCTAGAGCCCCGCCTTGGCTTTCATTATGAAGTACTCCAATCCACTCACTCTTCGCTGCCTTCCGCTTCTCATCCTCGTGTTCGCGTTCGCGTGCTCGAGCGACGACGGAACCGCTTTCAACG
>JBATTM010000026.1:0-1624 GCA_049670545.1 Polyangiales bacterium | reverse complement strand
CGATGTCCGCCATGGGCGGCGTCGCGCTCTTTCGCAGGGGACAACCACTCGAAGCGCTGAACGCCAACAAACCCCTCCATCTGGCGATAGGGTACAGCGGGCAAAGTCCGAGCACGAAGGACATGGTGAACTCAGTTGCGCGGCAACTCGCCGAGGATCGTACCCGCGTCGAGAAGGCCTTCGAGGGCATCGAGGTGCTGGTTCGGAACGCGAAATTCGCGATCCAGGCGGGCGACTTGGTGGCACTTGGACAGCTCCTCGACCTCAATCACACGATCTTGAGCTCCCTCATGCTCTGCACCACGAAGCTCGACGCGATGTGCCAAGCAGCCCGCGCGGCAGGAGCACTTGGAGCGAAAATGACCGGTGGTGGAGGTGGCGGTTGCATGATCGCGCTGGCACCAAAACGGGAGGAGGCGCTTCGCATCTGCGAGGTCTTGGGCGATGATGCGTTCGTGGCGGAGGTCGCGGCATGAAGCCTAGAGACGGCGAGGCGTTTGCGCGCGCGTGCGCGAACATCGCGCTGGCCAAGTACTGGGGCAAATCTGACGTGAAGCGGAACGTTCCCGCCGTGCCGAGCATTTCGCTCACGTTGGATCAGCTGGTCACCGAGACACGGGTGCGGTTCGACAGGGCTCTCGTCGATGACGACGTACGCCTCGACGGTCGTCGCGCCACCGACGAGGAACGAGCCCGCGTGGTGGCAATGCTGAATCGCGTTCGTCGGGCGGCCGGCATTCGCACCCGGGCGAAAGTCGCGAGTCACAACCGGTTCCCAACCGCGGCGGGCCTCGCATCCAGCGCCTCCGGCTTCGCTGCATTGGCCGGCGCGGCGTGCAGGGCCGCGGGACTGCGTGCAAGCCCGCGAAAGCTAAGCGCTCTTGCGCGGGCGTCGAGCGCATCCGCGGCGCGGTCGATCTTCGGCGGCTTCGTCGAGCTCCCCGCCGGAACACGAGGCGACGGAGACCTGTACGCAAGACCGATTGCGCCACCTGGGCACTGGAACGTTCGACTGGTGATCGCAGTCACGGCGACCGGCCCGAAGAAGGTCGGATCGACCGAAGGCATGGAGCGTTCGCGAAAGACCTCACCATATTACGACGCATGGGTGGATGGCGCGCCTCGCTGGGCAAGACGGATCAAGCGAGCCGTCAAGGCCCGTGACCTCGACGACCTCGGTCCCGCGATGGAGCAGAGTACGCTCGCGTTCCATTGTGCAGCGATCACCGCGCAGCCACCGATCCTGTACTGGGCGCCCGCCACCTTGGCCACGCTCGACACGGTCGGGGGACTGCGCGAGCGAGGCGTGTCTGCGTGGGCCACGATGGACGCGGGTCCCCACGTCAAAGTCCTTTGTCTGGCAAGCGACGCCGCCCGCGTCCGACAGGCCCTAGACCGAACCCCGGGAGTCAACCGAACCTCCATCGCAAAGCCAGGAAACGCCGTCGAGGTCCAAGGATGAAAGGCGGCGCCACGAGCGCGCCCGGGAAAGCCCTGCTCTGTGGCGAGTATGCGGTGCTCGAAGGCACGCCGGCCGTCGTCGCAGCGGTCGACCGCAGAGTCGTCGCAGCACGGGCCGCCCCGACACATCCACTCAGCCCTGAAGTCGAGGCCACCCTATCGC
>JBATTM010000025.1:0-16026 GCA_049670545.1 Polyangiales bacterium | reverse complement strand
CGCGGACCGCATTGTCGCCCACGATCTTGCGAATCTGGGCAGCGTTGAAACCCAGATCCAGAAGAGCCTCGACTACCAACACCGGGCCCCTGGTATCAAAGGGGACCGCGACGCCACCGTCAAAGTCTGAGCCGAGAGCGACGTGATCGACCCCGATCCGATCTACGGCGTACGCGATCGCACCTGCGATATCGGCCGGGGCTCGACCGCAAACTGCCCGCTCCCAGTATCCGATTCCGACGACACCGCCGGTGTTGGCGATCGCGCGCAACTGATCGTCGCTCAGATTGCGGCGGGTATCACACGTACCTCGTACCCCGGTGTGCGAGACGATGACCGGTTGGGTCGCGACGGCGATCGCATCGTCGAACGTGTCCTCGGATGCGTGCGCGAGGTCGAGAAGGATCCCGCGACTCTCCATCTCGTGGATCATCGCGCGACCGAGATCCGTGAGGCCCCCTCGTTCAACACCGTGCGCCGAACCGCCGATGTCGTTGTCGAAGAAATGGGTAGGAGCGATGATACGAACGCCATCGTTGAAGAGGGTATCGAGGTTGCGCAGATCACCGTCGAGCGCATGGGCGCCCTCGACCCCCAGGATCGCCGCGACTTTGGCTTCCCCACGCGAGCGCGCATCGCGGAAGGCCGCGAGATCGGATTTCGTTTCGAGTACGACGAGGGTGCCGGCGGAGCGCTGGGCGATTTGGTGGAGCCGCCGTGCCTGAAAGCGCGCACGCTCGAAGTAACTCGACCAGGTTGGCCGGGGCCACTGCTGGACGTAGGCAAGCAGTGGAATCACGTCGGTCTCGGGGAACGTGTAGTCGATCGTCAAACCGTATGGGGTCTTGGTGACCAGGAAGAAGCACTGAACGGCGACGTTGCCTTCGAGCAGCCGGGGCAGATCGATGGCTCCGTGATCGTTGCGAGTCTCGAGATCTCGTTCCCACAGAAGCGAATCCGCGTGGAGATCGACGACGAACGCGCCGTCGTAGAGAGCGCGGGCCTCCTCGCGGACGACGTAGGGGGCCTGCTGACGAACCCTGTTGGCCACGCGATCCGCGATCGTCGCACCGAACTGGAGGGCAACGGTGACGAGCGCAATGGTCGCTACCACGATGACGATCAAGCGGCGGCGTCCAGGGGGCGTCATCGCGAGAACGCCTAGGACTTCTTCTGGCCGAACGTGGGGCCACCTTCGGCGAGATACGCTTCTTCCTCAGGCGTCGGGGGTCGGGAGAGGATCGCGTTGCGATGGGGGTAGCGCCCAAACCGAAGGACGATATCGGCGTGCATCTGCGCATGAGAGAGAAAGTCGGGGTGGTCGGGGACGCCGCACGCTTTGATCTCGCGGGCCAGCCGCCCGAAGGTATCGAGGCAACGACTGGCTACCTCCGCGTCCTCGGCGTGGACCATCGGCATGTAGAAGAAGGAACGTTCGATGGGTCGGAGGCCTTGGTCGTGGCCGCGGTCGATTCCTTCGAGGCAGAGCGCGAGCGCGCGTGGATCCCCTGCGAACGCGTCAGGGCTGCCGCGCCCGAGGCTTCTCTGAAACTGGTCGAGCAAGATGACCAGTGCGAGACGCCCGCGTGGTGTCTCGGCCCACGATGAGCGCCCCCCCGATAGCGCCTCTTGCACGAGGTCGGCAAACCGCTCGCGAATGTCGCGGTCGATGGCGTCGCCGCCGGACCACCAGAGTTGTTTGCGATCGCGGGGGAAATCGAGGTCTCCGTCGAGATCTCCGAACCAGTAGGAGAGAACCGGCTCGAACTCCGTGTCTGCAGCCATGCACCGCGGTATACCACGACCCGTGCAAGGGTCGTCTAGGTGAGCTCGGTCTAGTCATCGAAACGGCGCGCGGCTTCGATGCCCCTCGCGACATCGACCCGGGTCAACAGGAAGCCACCGATGAGGAACAACAGCGAGAGCGAGATGATCCCGTCACGATCGGTGGCGCCCGGGATCAGCTTCGGTGTGAATGCGATCAGGAGCGGGCCGAAAATCGTCGCGAACTTGCCTACCATGTTGAAGAAGCCGAAGAACTCGGCGGTCTTCGAAGGCGGCACCAGACGCGCGTAGAGCGAACGCGAGAGACTCTGCACGCCGCCTTGTACCAACCCGATCGCGACGGCGAGGACGTAGAAGTCACTGGCGTCTGTGAGAAAGCGCCACGCGTAGACCAGCGCCGCGAGGTACACCGAGATCCCAAGGAGAATCGCGGGCTTCGGGCCGATCCGCTGGCCGAGCGCTCCGAAGGCGAGCGCGGCTGGAAAGGCAACGAACTGGGTCACGAGAAGGGCCGTGATCAAGGCTGCTTGTTCGAGACCGAGGACGCGGTCGCCGAAGAAGACCGCTGTCTTGATGACGGTGTTGACGCCGTCGATGTAGATCCAATAGGCGAGAAGAAAGACGACCAAGACGCGAAAGCTGCGGATCTCTTTGAAGGTACCGGCGAGCTGGCTGAGGCCCTGGCGTACGGCCTCGAAGCTGCTCGCCTTGTTCTCGGTCGGCGTTTCGGCGACGAAGCGAAGAAGTGGGATCGTAAAGAGCGCCCACCAGAACGCCACACTGACGAACGACGCTTTGACGGCCGCACCCGCGTCGGCGAGCCCGAACCACTCGGGCTTCTGGACCATCATGACGTTGACAGCGAAGAGAAGGCCGCCACCGATGTAGCCCGCGGAATAGCCGAGCGCCGAGACGAGGTCGAGCTCATGATCGTCAGCGACATCGACCAACATCGAATCGTAGAACACGTTGGCGCCCGAGAAGCCGACAGTGCCAAAGCCATAGAGCGCGAGACCCATCCACCATTGCCCCGCATGGATCCAGGCCAGGGCGGCAGTCATGAGGATGCCGACGGCCGCGAAGAACGTGAGGAACTTTTTGCGGGACCCGCCTCGGTCGCCGACCGCCCCGAGGATGGGCGCCGAGATCGCGATGACGATGCTCGCGGCCGCGAGGGTGACGTTGAACCAGAACTGCGAACTCTCGACGGAGAGGTCCTTGCTGATCGCGCTGTAGAAGACGGGAAAGAAGCCCGCCATGATCGTCGTGGCGAATGCCGAGTTCCCCCAATCGTAGAGGGCCCACGCCACCACGGGCCTGCGCCGCATCACCGCTCGAAGGCTCGCTGTCCCCGCCATCGCACGCAGCATGCCCGATCCCCTCAATTAACCCCCAAGAAAAGGGGACTGTCCCCTTTTGCTGGCCTGGCCATGAGGCGGGGTTCACGCTGGGGATGTGAGCGCGTTGGCCGCGAAGCTGTATCGGTGCGGTGATTCCGCCTGCGGACCCCTTCGATAGGCGGGCTCAGGTCGGGCGGACAGTAAGCGCGCCATCGCGGCACCGAGGGGGAGCGACATTCGGGGCGACAAGAACAGCGACTTCGGCTTCACGCCGGTCATGGCCGCGCCGAAGTTGTCCATGAATGAAGCCCCCCGCCGCTGCGCCGCGAGTGCGGCCGTGTCGAGAAGCACGGGGAAGCGTTGAATCGCCCTCCCCGCAGCAGCAGAAATGGGGAAATCGCGCCCGAACGCTCCCATCCACGCCCGATGATAGGCCGCAAGACGCCTCGCCGACAGATCCCCCTCCGCGAACGCCTCCTCGAGCACCCGCGCGGCGAGCTTGGCCGCGACCATCGCGGTGTGAATGCCCTCTCCCGTGAGTGGGTCGGTCTGCCCGGCCGCATCGCCGACCACCAGCAACCGGTCGCCGGACGTGCAGCGCTCGCCTCCGAGGCGCAATGGAGAGATCCCCGGCCGCTCGAGCGGCTCTGCGTGATCTCCGAGAGCCTCGCGAACGAACGGGTCCTGCAATACCTCGCGTTGTAGCAGGGCCTTGAGCCCGGTGATGGGGACTCGCCCCCCCGGGAGGAGATAGCAGCCGAGGTCGATATCGCCGTTGGAGTGTCGAAACAGCGCGACGTAGCCTGGGAGAACGTAGGGCGGGTACAGGAGGACCCCGTGACTGGTGAAGTCGTGGGTTCCGCCTTTGATGTACTGTCGACTCGCCGCACTGTTGGCGCCGCGTGTCACTACGTCGAGGGAGCGCGCGATCTTGCTCTTCGCGCCGTCGGCGGCGATGAGCACCCGACCTAGAAACACCCGGCCGTCCTTGCATTGCACGGTCCAGTCATTCGCACCGAGCTGGACGTCGGAGACGGCCGCACGCTCGATGAGGTGTGCGCCCGCTTCTTCGGCCACCCGTGCGATCTCCGCATCGCACACCATCCTCCGAATCGCTGCCACTCTCGGCGCGCCATCCCGAGCACCCTGATCGGTGCTGACGAAACTGAGGCCTGACGGTGAGACGAGGCCCCCTGCGTGGACCCACTGCACAGCGCCTTCCGCCAGCAGGCGAGGCATGACCCCCATCTCCTCGAGAATGTCGATCGCCGGCTCACACCATGCGTCGCCACACCGCTTGTCTCGCGGGAACGAAGCCTTCTCGAGCAGCGCCACGCGTTTGCCTTGCCGCGCCAAGAAGTACGCGGCCGTCGCACCGGCGGGTCCGGCTCCGACGATGACGACGTCGTATGGGGTCGCGGCCATCGACCATGCTCTTAGCGCGCGCGACGGCAAACGTCACCGCCCGAAGACAAGCAACCCTGGGCGATCGCATTGGGCTGGCCTTTGCCATGCGCCTTCAAGTACAAGGTGGCCTATGAAGTCGTTGTCT
Source organism: Polyangiales bacterium (assembly GCA_049670545.1). Lineage (GTDB taxonomy): Bacteria > Myxococcota_A > Polyangia > Polyangiales > Houyiibacteriaceae > SG8-38. Next base: position 11,349 of record JBATTM010000025.1, on the reverse strand, counting down.
TGGTGGGCGTTGGCGGCGTTTGGGCTGTCACTCGTGGGATCGCAGGCTTGTTACGATCACAGCTACACGCAGGCGATCAAGTCACAGCGAAAGGCCGCGGAGGCCGCCAAGGGGGCCGAAGTCACGGCAGGGGGCGGGCTCAGCCGACCGATCGAATACGAGGGGCGAGTCCGGGTGTACGCGACCCGCGAATACCGCGAGAATCGAAGTGGTTGGGCGCGTCGGATCGAAGATCTGGTCGACTCGACTGCACGCGTCCTCGGACCGGCGTTCGCGGTGCGCCTCGAGGTCGTCGACACGTTCGGATGGGAGGCATCGTGCAACCAAGACCGGCTCGCGGAGTGCCTGCAAGAGTTGATCGCCCACGACTCTGGAGACGACGTCGACTGGGTCGTGGCGCTCGTCGGCGCCCAGCCCCGCTTCACGACGTCGTTTGAAGAACTCGGCATGGCAATGACCCCATCGAAGCACTTCGTGTTGCGTGATCTCTATGACGCAGGCGAACGCCAGCAGATCAACGAAGCGTTCTCGACGATGACGCAGGCGAAGCGAAACGAGATCTACAAGGCACGCCAATCGCACAAACAACTGGTCGTCTTCTTGCACGAATGGGCGCACACCCTCGGCGCTCTGCACGTACGGAGCGACGTGTTCATTCTTCATCCGGCGTACGACGATGAGATGGCGTTCTTCTCGGAAGCCAATCTAGGGCTGGTCGAAGCGTCCCTCGAGGATCGGTTCCCGCCAGAAGCCAACTACCCTCATCTACAGGCGTTCATCGATGCGAACGACAGCGAAGAATGGCTACCAGGTGAGCGCGACCAGCTCGCGGCCACGTTCGGCGGCGTCGCGCGAACTGCAGGTGTTTCGCCGCGGCCCGAAACTAGGCACGCGTTCGTGGTCCCGGGCGCGACCAACCAGTTGCTTCCAGAAGCGACGGCGCAAGACCGTGCCCGGTACGATCAGGCGATTTCGCAAGTGAACGCGAACGACTACGAGGCGGCATGGGAATCGCTATCTCCACTTCTCCGCACGTATCCGAACTGCTACGCGATCCAGCACTTCGGATGCGGGCTCGCCATGCAGGTCGGCGCACGCGAAGAGGCGGGTCGAGCGTGTCGCCGCAGTATCGAGCTCGTGGGGCCGGCGAGCAATCCCGATTCATGAGGCACGGGTCATTGGAGCCAGTCGCCAACTCGGCGCGCGGCGCGAAGTGAGGCCCACGCAGTAGCCTCGATCAGCGCGGTGTCGCTTCCCATCTCCGCGCGGACCGAACCCACGTCATCGGGATTCACGCGATAGGAGGCAAGTGCCGTGGTCAGGAGCAAACGGCCCAAGGGGCGCTCTTCGTCGTCGAGTGGTGCGACTCCCTGGTCCAACCAGGACCCGACGAGCCCAGGATCGTCGCCGCGCCATGCTGTAAGCGCGTGCTCGACGACCTTCTGAACGGAGCCCGGAACCGACCGTTCGCCGCCATCTTCGACGACCTGGACGAACCGGGACCATGCGGCCGAGATCGAAGGAGAGCGCTCCGCCCACGCGAAGTCGGGAGGCACTGGCGCAACGGGAAGCAACCCGAGAGAGCCCCCAGGCGAACCGCCGCGCTGCACGATGCGCTTGGCGAACGTCGCCCCGAACACGTGACGGGCGGCCCCGCGGAACCCTGAGGGCCCGGGCAGCAGTCCGTCCCCAAGAAAGACGTGCACCATCCGGTTGATGTAGTGGAACGCGAGGGACGTGCCGATCGCCTCAGGTGCGGCGTCGGGTGCGAAAGGCGGGGAGGCGACGATGGGATCGTCCGGGCGGCGCGTCGCGGAGGCCCACTGCACGAGGGCTCGCGTGCTCACATCCGGGATACGATCGAAATGACGGTTGCGGATCGCGCGGCCGGCATCGCGATGCGACGCGCCCTGAAGCAACCCGGTATGGGCATCGACGCAGTACGGGCATTCATTGGCGCGCGAGACCGCCGCCGCAATCGCTTCCTTCGACACCCGGGGAAGGTGGCCCTTCGCGATCTCGCTCTCGCGGACGGCCGACCACACCCCCGCGAGGATCGAGGGGGCCGGCGAATGGAGGGTGAATGGAGGTGCGAGTTGAAACTCGGAACGCATCTGCGCGTAGACGTCGGCCACGAGCCCCGTCGCGTCGCCCGGGGGAACCGGCGTGATGTGCCGAACCATTCCCCTCATTTGATCGAAGAGTTGGTTCTCGATCAGCTGCAGCAAGGGGTCCCAATGCAATTGCCCCCGCAGAACACACCGCCGCAGCAGACGCTGTCCTGGCGGCATCCCGCGGTGCACAAGTCATTGACTTGGCATATGTCATCTGCGTCGCAGAAGGGCTCCAGGCGATCCCCAAACGCAGAGCATTCTCCGTCGGGGCCACAGGGACACCCCGTCGTACCTTCAGGACACGGTGGCACGAACTCGCAAAACATGCCGAGCGTCTCGAACTCGACGTCGACCAGTTCATTGCATTCGAAACTCTCAGGGCAGTCGGTGTCTTCCGCACATTCTGGCTGGCAGACCTCGAAAGCGCAGTAGTTCTGACAAGTGCTCGCGAGACAGGAGCAGCCGCCAACCGCCGAGTTGTTGCACGCCTCCCCATCAGGAACGGTGCGGTCGAGAAAGCCGGAGATGAACGAGTCACGCACGCAACGGCACTGGAGCGCCCCTTCGACCCCCGAGGCCTCGCCTCCACCACACCCGGAGAGTGGGAGCAGTGCGAAGAACGTCAGCCATGCGGCCAGGCGAACCATGAGGAGACTGTACGACACGAATGGACCGCGCGGCCAGCGGGAAGCGCATGTCAGCGCAAGTTGACCCCTACCCTCGGAACAGCCGGAGAAGCTGCACCCAGCCGCTCGGACTACGCAGCAAGGCGCGCTGCAGGACGGTGGGGTCGAAGTACGCGACCCGCTCCACCGCCACGCCTCCTTCGAAGCGAAAGCGGTCGACATTGTTCCACGAGACTTTTCGACCCCCGATCGTACCCGTGAACCGCATCTCGATGAATAGCGCGTCGTCGGCTTGGCTCCAGCGCAGCACCGACGCGCGCAAGTCGGGGACTGCGACGAACACCTTTCGAAGCGAGTGAAGCCCGCTCTCCCGATCGGTGGTGGTTGGGGTCATTGGGGCGACCAATCGAATCCGGCGGCCTAGCAGCTGGCCGAACACGGGGGCGTGCAATTGCGGGTTGGACCAGAGTTCCGCGAAACGCGCGACAAAGTCAGCCGGGGTTCCCCTCGTGCCGGCATCGGTGTCGATCAGGACTGCATCGAGCGTCTGCACGCGGGAAGTAGAACCCACGAAACACGCGCACGCCATGACTTGAGGAGTCATGAGAACGCTTCGACGAGCTTCGCGAGCGTGAGGAGGCCGCGATCGACGTCTGAGGGGCTCGCGTGGCTGAAGTTCAATCGTATCGCGTGGGCTCTCGGGGTGGCCGCCGCAAAAAACGGTTCGCCCGGCATGAACGCGACCCCCTCCTCGATCGCAGGGGTAAGGAGCCGGCGTGTGTCGATGGCGGTGTCCCCGAGCAGCGAGAGCCAGAAGAAGAGACCGCCCGGTGGCCGCTCCCAAGTCGCGAGGTGGCCGAAGTGGCGCCGGAGGGACGCATCGAAACCGTCACGTTTGGCGCGATAGCGCGCCACCAAGGTCTCGATTCGTGCTGCGCGCCCCGGGTCCGAGAGCTGTTGCATGACGAACCACTGGCTCAGGCGATTGCTGTGCAGGTCCGCCGCTTGTTTGAGGCGAACGAGGTGTGGAACGAGCACGGGCGAGGCGGCGAGATAGCCGAGGCGAAGGCCGGGCGCGAACGACTTCGAAAACGAACCTTGGTAGATCCAGGGAGCCCGTTCGAGGTGGGCGCACACAGGCGTCGTGTCGCACGGATCGTACGCGAGGTCGCGGTAGGGATCGTCTTCGAAGAGCGGCGTTCCAGAGGCGTCGCACGCAAGGGCGAGACGAACGCGCGTGTCGGGGTCATAGCAGCGGCCCGTCGGGTTCTGGAAGTTCGGAATCGCGTACGCAAAGGCGTGCCCCCGGAGCGCAGCTTCGAGACCGTCGGGATCGTCTGGCGTGAATGCCCCGAGCGCCGCTCCGAAGAAGCGAAACACTTGGAGTGCCGCCAGGTACGTGGGGGACTCGACGGCGACGGGGGTGCCAGGGTCGACGAAGAGCTTGGCCACGAGATCGATCCCCTGCTGTGAGCCGGAGAGCATGACCACCTGTTCAGGGGTACAACGAAGACCTCGAGCGCAAAGGTCCTCGGCGAGGCGGGCGCGAAGCTCAGGCTCGCCTTCGGTCGGTCCGTACTGCAGCTGCGCGCGAGGCACGGCGAGGTCAGCAAGGTCCGGAAACGCGTCCGGTGATGGCAAGCCGCCGGCGAATGACACCATGCCCGGCCTGTCGATCACCGATAGAATTTCGCGAATGGGCGATGCTGCGAGGTCGTCGATACGCCGCGACAAGGTGGGTTGTGTGGATGGCATGATATCAAGTCAATAGTCTTGACGTATCGACATCCTAGCGAAGTTCGGATAGTAGGTCAATATGGCTGACCTAAGTAACGACGAGAGCCTCCGAGAGGCGATCGAGCTCATGTATTTCGGGTATCGCGCCTTCACGGCCGGGCCGGATGAGATCCTGGCACAACGCGGTCTCAATCGAGTGCACCATCGGGTCCTCTATTTCGTCGGCCGGCACGATGCGATCTCGGTGGGTGGCCTGCTCGGTGTGCTCGCCGTGTCAAAACAGGCACTCCACGCGCCACTTCGAGACCTGGTCCGGATGGGCCTCGTGTCGAAAGAACCCTCCACAAGCGACCGTCGGATCAAACAGCTGCGTCTGACCGCGGCTGGGCGGCGGCTCGAGAAGCGCTTGACGGGGACGCAGATGACGCACTTATCCGCCGTGTTCTCGGACGTCGGACCCAACGCGGAGAGGAATTGGCGCCGGGTGATGCGTGCGATGCGGGACTAGCGCGGTCGGATGTGCGTCAGCGCTTCTTCATTTCGACACCGAAGTCGATCGACATGACGATTCGGTGGTCGGTGCCGTCGGCACTGGCGCCCTTCATGATCATCTCCATCTGTGTGTCTCGTTGGGCCGCAAGCGCCGAGAGACTTTGGAGATTCCAGCGATTGGCACCCTTCGACGTGGTTGTGAGAGATTCGAGTTCACCCGTCTGTCCGTTGGCGCCGACGATCGTCTGGGGAGGCGCTTTCTGATCGACGGTGACGCTCGCCGCGAGCTTCGGGGGCTTGACCTGGGTGGCCTTGTAGAGCGCCGTCTCGGTGACTTGCATGCCGCTGTACTGGTACGCAGCGTCCACAGTCCACTCAGCCCCCTTTCCGATCGCGGTTTCGGGCAGCGGGGCCATCATTTGGCGTATCGACTGTCGAATGTTCTCCACGGTTTGGCGAACGGCCGCAGGCGCATCGGCCGGGGCTTCGGCGACAACGTCAGACACGAACCCGCGTGCGGCGCAGCGATATGAACCCTCCATGCCCACCATCGTGGCCAGGGCGGCGTTCACCTTCGCCGCCATGTCGTCGGACAGCTCGTCGGTCTTCGTCATCGACGCTTCGGTTACCGTGAAGCCGACCAACGCATCCCCGTCTGGACCCAACTCCTTCACGGCGAGCGACAGGATCGTGTTGATGGGAGGAGTCGTAGTCGCGGGTTGCGCTTCGTCGTCGACCGTCATCTGAACCGTGACGTTCATGGCAATCGAGAGCTTGGCCTCGGCATCTTTCTGAAACTTCCAGCGCACGACATGCCGTGGCTCGGCACCTGGAGAGGTGACGGTGACGGTCGGCTGCGGCTCGGGTGCGGCTTCGGGCGACGCGCCGTTGGGCGCATCAGCCGTGGGCGTCGCCGTATCGGCGGCCGCTGCGGAGTCTGGCGCAGGGGTTTCTGGAACTGGCTCTGCGGGCGCTTCCTTCTTGGAACAGGCGAGCGCAGCACAGCACGCGAGGAGAATGAGAATTATTTGCACGCGGATGGGTACCACAATCATCCCGACGTGCCACAGCCAGCGCCTCGTCCAACGGCTCTATCTGGCACGCGGCCCGGGTCCACGAACATCGCAAGGCCCTGTTTCTATTCAATATTTGTCTTACATGCGGACCGCTCCAGCAATTTGAATTGAATTCAATTCACACCTGGACTAGGCTTCACGTCCTGTGAGTGGGACTGAGGAAAACCGGAACCGGCTCGTCGACGCGGCTGCCGAAGCGCTCGTTGCCGGTGACGGCGCCTTCGAGGTGCAAGAGGTAGCCACACGCGCTGGCCTCTCGGTTGGTCTCACGTATCACCGCTTCGGCTCGAAAGCGGGCCTGATCGCGGCCGTCGTCGATCGAATGTACGATCAGTTGCTTCAAGCGATCGACATCCCTCATTGGCCCACCCACGACTGGGGCGGGCGAGAGCGTGAACGGACGCGACGGTTCATCGACTTCGTCTACGAGAACCCGGTCGCAGCAATCGTGTTCAGCAAGTTGGCTTCCGAACCAGAGGTCGTGGGTGTGGCCACCGAGCGTTGGAACGGCGTCGTCCAAGACGGTGCGCGCAACATCGCCCAAGGCCAGCGCAGAGGCGTACTGCCCCGCACCACCGACCCGAGTCGCCTATCCGCCTTGATCAACGGAGCCGTTCGTCACGCGGTGGCCCAAGCGCTCGCCGCCGATCCACGGCCCGAGCGCGACCAACTCACCGACGAAGTATGGAGCTTCATCGAGGCCGGTCTTCGGATTGGCCCGGACCCTCGAGCCATCACAACCCAAGCGCTGCCGGAGTCTTAGCCCATGTCCCTACCCGACCGAAACAATCCCTACAACTTCGATGACTTCCTCGAATGGCGAGACGGCGTCAACTTTCTCCGTGACGATCCATTCTTGGTGGCTGCGATCGACTACTTCGCGCCGGCGTTCGATGCGAAGACCAGAGCCGATCTGGACGCGTTTGCAGAGCGCTTGTCGTCGCGATGGCAGCACCTTGCGGACGCGGCAGGTCGACCGGAGAACGCTCCGTCGCTCCTGCAGTTCGATGGGCACAACAATCGAATCGACCGCATCGTGCGCCCCACAGAAACGCTCGAGCTCGAACGCGAGATCTGGGGTGACGGAATGTTGTCGGCGAACGCCAACCCGTGGGCAACGTTCATCAAGACGTACTTGATGGCCCAGCTCGGCGAGGCTGGTGTCGGCTGCGCGCACTGTTGCACCAGCGGCCTCATCCTAATTCTGGAGCGGTTCGCCGACACGCCTGAACTTCTCGGCATCCTTGATCACTTGAAGGAGGGTCGAGATGGAGAGTACGCGATTGGCGCCCAGTTCCTATCCGAAATCCAAGGGGGCTCCGACGTGCAGGCCAACTGCGTGGAGGCTGTTCAGACCGAGGACGGTTGGCGGATCTACGGCACCAAGTTCTACTGCTCGGCCGCGCACGCAGACTACGCGGTGATCACGGCGAAGCCGACCGGAAGTCGTGATGTCGCCACGTTCGTGGTCCCGTCTTGGCTTCCGGGCGATAAGGCTCGAGAGCGCAGAAACGGGTTCGTGATCAACAAGCTCAAGTCGAAGCTCGGCACTCGCGAGCTCCCGACCGCGGAGATCACGTTCGACGGGGCCGTGGCATACCAACTCGGAGACCTCAAACGCGGTCTCGCCAACATCGTGGGAATCGTGCTTGCCCACTCGAGGTTCGCCACAGGGCTCGGTGCGGGGGCCTACCTCATTCGCGCTTCCCGGGAGGCACAGCGCTACGCAGAGTGGCGCACTGCTTTCGGCGTCAAGATCGAGCGGTTCGGCCTGGTGAAGAGACAGCTCGCCGAAATCGATCGAGGGGCCACGCGAAACATCGCGAGCGGCTTCAAGATGCAGAAAGAGGTCACGGAGCTCGCGGAGCTCGACAAGGCGGACGCGCCCTGTGCGGATGAGGTCGTAGAGAAGAAGCGCCGTTTTCGGATCCGCATGCTCATCATGCTCCACAAGCTCGTCGTCAGTGCGGACTCTGCGCGTTTGACGGAGACCGCCATGTCTATCTTTGGCGGCCATGGGCTCATGGAGGATTTCTCCTCGATTCCACGCGTCTATCGCGATGCGGTGGTCCTCAACGGCGCATGGGAAGGGCCGCGGAACCTTCTGCTCACCCGAATCTTCATGGACATGCAACGGGCAGCCGCACGTTGGTACGCCCCCGAAGAGTTCGTCGCAGAACTCCTGCCGGCCTCCGACAGGGCGACACAGCGGGATCTTGGAGGGCGATTGGCCCGAATCCTCGAGTTCGAGTCTCTGGTCGCCGACGATCCCGAGACCCTCGCAATCTGTGACCAATGGGACACTCTTTGCAGTGAGATCTTTCACAATTATCAAGACGACGCTGTGGCAGAGTTGCGTGCCCACGCCGGGAACCTCTTACAATGAAACGGGAAATCGCCTCATACGAAGTCACCGCCCCGACTGTGCGCCGCCCACCAAGACGAAAAAAGTGCCGAGTCGAATGGCATAATCACGGTAAGTAAAGCGTTACTTATATTACCATGTTCAACTGGAACGACATTCGTTACTTTCTCGCCCTGCACCGCCACGTCACCCTCGCGGCAGCAGGGACCGCTCTCGCTGCCGACCCCACCACCGTGAGTCGGCGCCTGCTCAAACTCGAAGAGCGCCTCGGTGCACGACTCTTCGATCGAACGCCGAACGGGTATGCGCTGACCGAAGCGGGGCACCGGCTCTTGCCGCGCGCGTCGGGAATCGAACGCGAGGTGCTGGGGGTGGAACGCGACGTTGCTGGCGAGGATCAGAAGCTCGAGGGTGTCGTTCGACTCGCGGCGACAGAGATGCTGACGACGCGATTTCTCGCGCCGCATCTGCGAAAGTTTCGTGAGAAGTACCCGGGCATCGAGCTCGATCTCATCTGCACGCACCGGGACGTAAACCTCGCGCGCAGGGAGGCCGACATCGCGCTGCGGCTCTCGCGCCCGACGCAAGACGATCTCGTGATCAAACGACTCGCGTCCGTTGACCTCGGTCTCTACGCATCCTCGGAGTACGTGGGACGACGCGGAACCCCCAACGAATCGTTCGAAGGTCACGATCTCGTCATGTTCGCGGACAGGCGTCCGTTCCACCGAGAGAACACATGGCTCGAGACCCGCGCGGCGAACGCTCGGATCGCCGTCCGCGTGGATAGTGTCTCCGCCATGTACTCTGCAATCGTGGGCGGCGCAGGAATCGCGCTTCTCCCGTGCCTCATCGCGGACCGAGACGAACGGCTGGTACGCGTTCCGTTGAGCGGGGCGCCGGAACCAAGGCAGATTTGGCAGACGGTACACAAGGACGTGCGTCAAAGCGCGCGGATCCAAGCCGTGGTGGAGTTCCTCGGCGGCGTGCTCGGCGGTCACCTCCAGGCCTCGAGAGCGAGCGGCTCAGGCTCCGCCAAGAACGCGGACCAATCGGCCGCGGCAGCCTGACGGCGTCTCACTTCGGCGGAGAGTGGCGGCGGTCGGTGGACGGAAGTTAACGCGCCCGTTTCTGGGGGTCCCCAAACCCTACCGTTCATAGTACAAAGGCGGTGCCGATGGTGAGCGAACGAGGGCGACAACATGACCAACTACCGCAAGAAGAGTAGCGAGTTCGACTGGGATCAGATCGAACCCCAGCTTCCGATAGACTTCGGCCCTCAATCGAACGGAGAGTTCTTTCATCCTGCCGATGACACCGACCGCTTGATCAAGAAGGTCGCGCTCGAAATGGCCGGAGACAATTCCAAGCGTGCCGGGCTCGATCGAAGGTCGTTCTTGGCGACGTCCGCAGGACTTGCAACGACACTCTCGGCGATCAATCTCGTCACCGGCTGCGGTGATGACAGTGGTGGTGCTGGCAACGGTGGCAGCGGCGGGATGGGCGGCGTCGGCGAGATTGCCTGCGACATGGATGCTGCGCGCGAAGTGCTCGACCCGACGAAGATGTTCTTGATGGACGTCCAAACACACCATGTCGACGCAGACAGCGAATACGACGCGATGTGGCAGATGACCAATCGCGGATACGCGACCTTCTTCAACAACTTCTTCACGGGCTCATGCCCTGACGATCCGCCTCCCCACATTCCGTGCCTTGGCCGCGACGACTTCGTCGACCTTATCTTTCAACAAAGCGACGTCGACATCGGTGTGCTTTCGACCTTTCCAGCGTTGACGTGCGAGCAGGCCGAGCGGATCGGCTATCCATCGAACTCTGGCATCTGTGGCGACTTCTTGCCGAACGCCGCGATCGCCGACACGCGCGATGAGATCAATGCAGCCGCCGGGTCGACTCGCATGCTGGCCCACGCTGCGGTGCTGCCCAATCCGTCTTCGCACCTCAGCGCAGCCGACAAGGATCGATGGGTCCAGGAAACGCTGCGTGGCATGGAGAACGCCGTGAACGACTGGGGGATCAAGGCCTGGAAATGCTACACCCCGTTCGGCCCCCTTCCGAACGATGAGATCAAGGACCTGAGCGGCAATGAAGTCCTTGGCGCGATCCTCACCGGCGGCCTCGCCGCTGAAGGCTGGTGGTTGGACGGAGAATACGGGCAAGCGATGATCGAACAGGCGCGCGCGCTCGGAGCTCCTCTCGTGAACGTTCACAAGGGCGTACCCTTGCTCTCATTCAACCCGACCTTCGGAAGTGCGCAAGATGTGGGACGTGTCGCAACCAGATACTCTGACGTCACGTTCGTGATCTACCACTCGGCACTCAACTTCAACATGGCGTCGAACGAGGGTGTTGCCGAGGGGCCTTACAACCCGGAAGAATGGGGACCCAACGACGACCCCGTAGGTATCAATAGCCTGATCCACTCGATCGTCATCAATGGCTTGTCCGCGGAGGACCAGGGCGCGAACTACGTCGGAAACGTGGTGGCGGAACTCGGTGGACCCGGTCGGCGAATCGTCACACGCCCGGACGAGGGGACGCACATCATCGGCAAGCTGCTCAAGTATGTGGGCGAGAACAACATCGTCTGGGGCACCGACGCGATCTGGGGCGGAAGCCCGCAGGCACTGATGCAGAGTTTCATGGCGTTTGAAATGGACGAAGCGGTCGCGGAGGCCAACGGGTACCCTATGCTCACTGACGGGATCAAAGCGAAAATCATGGGGCTCAATGGAGCGCGAATCTATGGTGTCGACGTCGAGGCGCAGCGCTGCACCCTCCGACAAGATGCGTTCGCGTCGATCCGGGGCGAATACAAAGAGGGGATCGAGCGACGCCCGACACCACTCCGGCCCACCCAGGTCTACAAAGGACCGCGCACCCGGCGTGACTTCTTCAAGCTTTGGGCGAAGAGCCCG
>JBATTM010000024.1:0-1553 GCA_049670545.1 Polyangiales bacterium | reverse complement strand
GGAGCGTAGTCGAAACAAACGCCCTTTCCGGTTCGCGCCCCAGGCGACATAACATCTAGTACCGCGAAATTCGGCACTCATCGTCAGTCCGATGGGCTAAGAGACCGGCAAACAAACGCGGTCCGAGCACTATACTTGCATCCCGAAGGGTCGGAAACGGCGTCATTAAGATCGAACGGATGCAGCTATCCGATGGCTCGAGCCCTGAAGGCGAGCGCGGTCAACAAGCCCAGGCGTCGTCGAGCTCAGGGGGCGCCCGGGCGGGTGCGAGCTCGACGCGGTCTGAGGGAAGACCGAGGTGGTGGAGGATTCGGCGGATGGCGCTTGAGAGCAGGATCGCGGCCACGAACCGGAGGCGCCCACCGCAATCGGGGCATTCGAGCACGTCGATGTCGAGCCCACGGCGCATCAGCTCGGCCCAGGTGCGGTTGCGCGAAGCGCCGACCTTCTTCGGGGTCGTCGCCGATGATGGGCGCTCAAGCCGGGGCCGGCCGAAGTCCACGACCTCGCGACGCCACTTGGCGTTCGGTGCGAGCACGCCGTGATAGACGATGAGGTTCACGTAGGGGCGCGGAATCAGTGCGGCGAGCTTTTCGAGGAGCTCCAGTGGCTGAAGGGCGATGTGACTCGTTCCATCGCGCCATGGCGTTTTGAGCCGCACGCGCACGCTTCCATCGGGTGCAAGGGACAAACGGTCCTCGGCGACCGGCGGCCGTAGGAGATACCGGCAAAGGCGCTCGAGCCTGGGTTGGTTCTTGGCGCGGACGGAGGTGTTGGCGTGAAGGTCGAAACCGCCGAGGCGGGCTTGCCGCCGACCTTTTGGGGGAGCGGGCTTCGCCGTTGGCGCGTCTCCGAGGCGGAGTACCGTTGCACCTGCGCGTCGTCCCATGGCGACCCGTTGACGGACGGAGGCGGCGTAGAGCGCGTGCAATGGCGGAGCCTCCTCTTCCTCGAGGCCATCGCCGGCGTCGTCGCACAGCAGGCCCCGTCGCACGAGCAGGCGCAGGATTCGCGCTCGAATGACACCGAGCAGGGTGTCGACCTCCTCGTCGGTGGGCGCTTTGGCGGCTGCGAAAGAAAGCGAGCCGTCCGGCTCTCGCACAAAGACCCCGTCAACCGCCAGTGTGTGGAAGTGCACGTTCAGGTTCAGCGCGCCGCCAAAGCGCTGGATGACCGTGACCGTACCGGTACGACCATCTCGGTGACCCGATGCGTTGGCTCGCTTTCGGTAGAAGCCCTGCAGTGCACGCGTGTAGACCGCGAGCACCGCGCCGCGGAGGCGGTGATCCCAGGCCAGCCGATAGCGAAGCTCGAAGGGAAGGCTCAAGACCCATTGTCGAACCGGGGCCCGCGGGAGCACGTGGTCGATGAGATGTGCCGCACGCTCGGTCATCCGACGGCCTCCGCAGCTTGGACAAAAGCCGCGGCCCTTGCACGAAAACGCCACCAATCGATCGGTACCGCAGTCCGTACACCGAAAGCGGGCAAACCCATGCGCGAGCACGCCGCAGCGAACGAAGCGCTGAAACTCACGCTTCACGAACAAGGGGGCG
>JBATTM010000023.1:0-5710 GCA_049670545.1 Polyangiales bacterium | reverse complement strand
ATGTGGCCCGGGTGGTGTTGGCTCGCGAGGAGCAAGCGGTGGCCCTGGTCGAGGCACAAGCGGCGGCCAACGAACTCTCTCTGCAGGCGCTTCGTAGCCGGCTCGAGCCGCATTTCTTGTTCAATGCCCTCAACACCCTCCGCGCGACGATCCGAACCAACCCAGAACAAGCCCGATCGCTCGTGTCCGACCTCGCGGATCTCTATCGATACCTCTTGCACCACCCTAACGACGCGTCCCTTCTCAACGAAGTGGAACATGCGTGCGCGTATCTCGCGATCGAACGCGCACGACTCGGCGAGGACCGGCTCGCGGTTCGCACCGCGATCGACAACGGGGTACGAGACACCCGCGTGCCTGCTCTCTTGCTGCAACCGATCGTCGAGAATGCGGTCAAACACGGGGTCTCACCCAAAGACGGCCTCGGCACGATCACGATCCGAGCGCGCGACCTCGGGGACCACGTGCGAATCGAGGTCGAAGACGAGGGCGACGGCCCAGCGAGTCAACCCGCGACACAGGGTTCGGGGATGGCCCTCGCCACATTGCGCAAGAGGCTCGAGAGGCAGTACAACGGAACGGCAATGATTCACCTCGCGCCACACGCACGGGGTACGCTCGTGACGGTTGATTTGCCGAAGACGATGGAAACCACTGGGGAACCGCAATGACCGTTCGCGCCATCGTCGTCGACGACGAGCCACTCGCGCGCGACGAATTGAAGTTCATGCTGGGGCAGTGCGACGATGTCGAGGTGGTCGGCGAGGCGCGCAACGCGTCCGAAGCGCAAGCGCTTTGTGAGGAAGCGGCCCCAGATGTCGCGTTTCTAGATTTGCGCATGCCCGGTCCCGACGGCGTCGCACTTGCGGAGAGTCTCATGGCAAGGGCGCCAGATCTCAGGGTGGTCATCGTCTCGGCCCATGATGAGGGGGCGCTCCGAGCGTTCGAGGCACGCGTGGCGGACTACCTCCTCAAGCCGGTGCGGCTCGAGCGCCTGCGCCAGGCGGTCGAGCGGGTGCAAACCGGCGACCGCGGATCCTCCGTGCCAGCCGAAACGCTCGACCGGATCGCGGTTCGTCGTCGGGACGCCTACGTCGTCCTCGAGCTCGAAGACGTCGTGTATTTCGAGGTCAAGGATGAGCTGGTGTGGGCGGTCACGCCTTCCGACCGGTTCGCCATCGACAAGACGCTGGCAACCCTCGAAGGAGAGCTCGACTCCGATCGGTTCTTTCGATCGCATCGAGGCTTCATCGTCAGTCTCGATCGGATTCGTGCAATCGAACCAGTCGGGGCGGGAACCTACCAACTCCTCCTGGACCATCCGGAAGCGCCCAAGGTTCCTCTGGCCCGCGAACGCGCCAAGAAGCTGCGCGTACGCATTCCTTTTTCTGGCTGAGCCAGGCGCGAAACGTTGAGCGCCGGCGCCGCTTGGTGCTACATCGAGGCGCATGGGGCGAATCGGATGGGTGGGCTTCGGGATCCTGGCGGCAGCTGCCTTCGTGGGGTGCGGCGACGGCCCTGATTCCGGAACGGGCGGCGCCGGTGGTGGCGGTGGTCGAGGAGGGGCCGGGGGCGCCGTATTCGAAACCTTCGTAAGCTTCGCGAACGTTGTCGTCGGAGATGGCGTCGCCTCGACCGACGTCGCCGTGGTGTTGCGCGACGAGGAGATCGAGAGCGACCTCGCGTACCAGAGCATCGCGGAGAGAAGAAAGGTACGACTCTTCGACGCGACAGAGGACGTGACCGCGGAGGCGCGTCTCGACGCGACGGGCGACAACCTGACTCCCGGCGCAAGCATTCCGCTCGTTTCGGATGCACCATCGACCGTGTATCTCATCGGTGATGTCGACGGCGCCGCACCCAGCGCATCCCCGCGTTGGCTGACACTCCCCACGCTCACACCGCCCGAGGCCGGGACGTTTCGCATGAGGGCAATCCACGCCCTGGTCGGGGTGGATGCGGCAGTCGACGTGTACGCCAATGGCGTCGTCTTCTCAGACCTCCCGTATGGCGCGGCATCGGAACCCGTCGACGCCACCGTAGGCGCCCCGGGCACCGACTCGCTGGTCGTCACCGAAGCGGGCGTGCCACCGAACGAGGAGACCGATCTGTTCCGCGCCTCGGGTGAGTCGCTCTTTGAGACCGACGGGCGATACGATCTCGTGATCAGTCACGAGGGCACGAACCTCAACGGAGACATCAACGGCGCGATCACGGTGTGGATCGCCACCATCGCGGAGAACGAGTGAGCATGAATAGTTCGGTTCGATCGGCCCTGTACCTGCTGCTTGCCATCAGCGTGATCGCAAGCGGATGCAAGAAGGGGAAGGACGCCGCCAACGCCAACGCCGCGGCCACCGAAGGCCTGGAGCCGTCAGGCAAACTCGCACTCGAGGGAATGTATTCGTACATGGCGGATGCTGGCCTGCTCGCGGATTGCGCCACGGGCGTGAAGTGGCGGGTAGCCACCGAAGGCGACAACGCTGCCCTCGAGTCCGCGTACGCGAAGGCGCGAAACAAGCCTGGCGATGCGCTTCTGGTCACGGTCGAAGGCCGCCTCGAACTCCGAGAGAAGATCGACCGCACCGGCAAAGAGAAAGTTCTGATCGTCGATCGCTTCGTCCGCGTGTGGCCGCGAGAAACGTGCGGAAGCCTATTGCCGGCGGGGCTCGAAGGGTCGAACTGGTCGCTCCTCGAACTCAACGGCAAGCCCGTCGGCGTGGCCGATGCCTCGAGGGCGCCGTTTCTCGAGTTCAATGCGACGAAGAAGAGCGCGTTCGGGTTCGGGGGCTGCAATCGGTTCTTCGGTTCGTACCAGACGGGCAAGAACGGCGCGCTCGAAGTCGGCGCGTTGGGGGCGACCCGCATGGCCTGCCCTGACAACATGAACCAAGAGCAAGTTTTCTTGGATACTCTCGGCAAGGTGACGCGGTACGAGATCCATGGCTCCAAACTGCTTCTTTACGCAGGGCCCACGCTCGTGGCACGGTTCCAGGCGCGGAATCTGCTGCAGACCGACTAACCGACATGACCTTCGCCTTTGACGAATTCGAGCTCGACCCAGCGCGCCGCGAGCTTCGAATCGGCGACGCCGTTCAGTCGGTGCAGCCCCAAGTGTTCGACCTGCTCGTCTATCTCGTCGAACGCCGGGATCGCGTCGTGTCCAAACGCGAGCTGCTCGAGAGCTTGTGGCCCGACAGCGTGGTCACCGAGAGCTCGCTCCAACGCGCGGTGAGCCTGGCACGGAGCGCTCTCGGGGAACGCGGAGCCGAGCTGATCCAGACCTTCCCACGCCAAGGGTACCGATTCACGGGAGCGATTGAGCGGAGAAGCAAGCCCGGGGAGCCACTCACCCTTCGCCCCCGGTACGCGAAGAGCGAAGACGTACACATCGCATACACGGAATTCGGCGCCGGCGCGGTCGACATCGTCATCGTCAACGGCTGGATCATGCCGATGCGTGCGATGTTTCGCCATTCCAAGGTGCGCAGCGCGCTCGAAGCGCTCGCGAAGATGGGTCGCGTGATCATGTTCGACAAGCGCGGAACAGGCCTGTCGGACCGCGTGAAGGAACTCCCAAGCCACCAACAACGCATGGATGACCTGAGGGTCGTGCTCGACGCGTGCGGATCCGAGCAGGCGATTCTGATCGGGTGTTCCGAGGGAGGAGCACTCGCGATCATCTACGCGGCGACCTACCCCGAACGCGTTCGCGCGATGGTGCTGCCGGGGGCGTTCGCGCGGATGACACAGGCCCCGAACTATGCCTTCGGTTACCCGAGCGATGCCATGGAGAAGCTCCGCGGATACATCAGCGGCGGATGGGGCAAAGGCGCCTCGCTCAAGGCGATCTGTCCAAGCCTGGCGTCGGATCCCGAGTTCGCAGAGTGGGTAGCGTTCGCAGAGCAAGAGGGATCGAGCCCAGGCGGCGCGATCGATCTGCTCGACATGAACATGCGCATCGATCTACGTGCGTTGCTCCCTTCGATACAGGCCCCCACCGCGGTTCTGCAAGCGACTGACGATCGAATGGTCGACCCAGCGAGCGGCCCCTATCTGGCCAAGCACATCCCGCGGGCGAAGTACGTGGAGATCGAGGGGGACGATCATATTTTCTTCTTCGCAGCCCAGCCGCACCTGCTCGAGGGCGTACGATGGGCTCTCTCGCAAGAAGCGACTCCGCTCGAGGAAGATCGGTTTCTGACGACCGCGTTGGTCGTTCGCGACGCGGAGGCGATCGACGAATCTGCATGGCAACGTGTGGTCGGGCGCTTCAAGGGATGTACCGTCCCAGGCGCAGGCTCGGCGTTCTTCGATGGCCCCATCCGTGCGTTGCGATGCGGCGAGGCACTTGCGACCGAACTGGGCGCGGCGTGTGGCGTACATACAGGCGAGGCGGTGCGTCGTGGAGCCACGACCGAAGGCGGGGCCTTCGAGGTCGCTGAAGAGATCGGGGGCGCCGCCAATCCGGGGGAGGTACGGACATCGCGGGTCGTGGTGGACCTCGTCCCAGGGGCCGACCTGCATTTCGCCCCCACCTCGACTTCCGTCCTTCAAAAAGGGCGAGAAATCGAAGTGTTTTCGCTCGCCTCTGAGAGCTAAGGGTTCGGTAAGCGTCCCCCAAGGACCTTCGCACGCCCTCTCCGTAGGTTGGTCATCCAGAAGAGGAGACCGCCATGGCACACGCAATCACACCCACGCTCGACCACGCCCCGCACACCCACGAAGCCAGCATCGGAGCCCGTTTTTGCGGCCCTCCCAAGTCGGGGACCGGTGGATATGCCATAGGGTTGGTCGCCAAGAACTTCGACTGCGCCGTCGAGATCACGTTGAAGCGACCCCTGCCCCTGGACCGCCCGATGCAGGTCGTGACGGACGGGCAAACGGCCGGCCTCTTTCACGAGGGGCACGAGCTCGCCTCTGCCCGCGCCACCGACCTCCGGCTCGATCTGCCAACACCGATCACGTTCCAAGAGGCAGCCGCTGCCCGCGCTGGCTTCTCAGGGTACCGCGTCCACCCGTTTCCCAACTGCTTTGTCTGCGGAACCCACAGGTCCTGCGGGGACGGCATGTGCTTGTTCACCGGGGAGACTGAGGAAGGAGTCGTCGCGAGCTCTTGGGTTCCGAACGAAGAGTTTGCAGACGAAGACGGTCTCGTGAAGCCCGAGTTCCTCGGGGCCGCCCTCGATTGCCCAGGCGCTTGGGCGTTGATCGGCAAGTACGACATCACTGGCCCCGTGGTCCTCGGCCGGATGACCTACGCGTCGTACCGCCCAGTCGACGCGGGTGGGCGCTACGTGGTGATGGGGTGGGCGCTCGGCCAAGAGGGTCGGAAATCGTTCTGCGGGACCGCCATCTTCGACCAAGAAGGCAACGTGTGCGCGGCCGCAAAGGCTACTTGGTTTCAGTTGAAGTAGAGACCGGATCAACCGGGGCAATCGGGTCGGTTCCGACGCGACCATGTGGCGGACGGGTCGGGGCCGGATCTATTGAGGCAACCGGGCGGCGGGTGACACGATCATGTGGCGGACGGCTCGGCTTGCGAACCGGATCAACTGGGGCAATCGGGACGGGCTCGACACGGCCATGTGGAGGACGGCTCGGCTTGCATAGGTTGGCCGGTGCACTTCGGGCGTCTGCCAACGCAAGCCTCGCCTCATAGCTCGCGACCAACCCGAGGTGGTTGCTCGCTGACGGGTTGGCACTCGCC
>JBATTM010000022.1:0-7390 GCA_049670545.1 Polyangiales bacterium | reverse complement strand
GTCGTGGCGGCGCAAGACGGTGGCAGCCCTGGAGCTCCCCGCACACGCGCACGCCCTCGATCTTGCGACGGGAACAGGCGACCTTGCACTGATGATCGCCCGCATGCATCCAGATTCGCAGGTCGTCGGATCCGACCCGTCGGTTCGGATGCTCGAGGTTGCCATCGAGAAGGTGAAGCGCGACGGCCTGCAGGAGCGGGTTGAGTTGCAAGAAGGCGATGCGCAGGCGCTGCCTTACGCGGACGCTGCATTCGATGGATGCTGCATTGCCTTCGGGATTCGGAACGTCCCCGACCGCGGCGCTGCCCTTGCCGAAATGGCGCGCGTGACGAGGCCCGGCGGTCGCGTGGCGGTGCTCGAGCTCACGGAGCCGAACGTTGGCGTGTTGAGCCCACTCGCGCGATTTCATGTACGGAAAATCGTTCCGAGAATCGGCGGCATGCTTTCTGGTTCCCGCGAGTATCGATATCTCCAGGAGTCGATCGCGGCGTTTCCCTCCGCTGATCAGTTCGCGACCCAGATGGAGGACGCCGGACTCGAGGTCTTGTTGGTACAACCACTGACCTTTGGAGCATGCACGCTGTTCGTGGCGACGCCGAAGGAGAACGCATGAGATCTCAGGGCGCTGCGTTCGCGTTCGAGGGAGTTCCGTCGAGGGATGCGTCGAGGGCGTTTCTCGATCGCGCGCTTCGCGAACGAGCTACGGACGCTTTAGTAGTCGTGACAGTCCCAGCGCCGATCGCACCACCTGACTCGTTGCTTCGCGCGTTCCCTCACGAAGCGAGTATTCTTTGGCATCCGCCGAGTCGCGAAGCCTGTGCAGGCCTCGGCATCGCCGCGACCCTCGCGCCCGAGGCCGATGCGGTTTCGGCATTCTTCTCGGGGGCTGAGCACATCGGCGCGGAGGACAGCCCCGTGCCCCGATTGTTCGGGGGTGCGTCATTCGCGCCCGGCGCCGCGCACGAGTTCCCCTGGGAGAGTTTCGGGGACGGCTTCTTGGCGTTGCCCAAGTGGACCTACCAAGTCGACGACAAGGCGTGGCTTTCCCTGGCGCTTCAGGGCGATGACGACAGCGCGCCTGCCCACGTGCTCGAGACGTTCGACGCGATTTGGGAGAGCCTCGAGCGACCGCTTGGCGTGATCCCGTCTCCGGTTTCCGCCCGGCGCCTCGATGAGGCAGATCAAGTCGGCTGGGCGGCTCGCGTCGAGGCGATCCGAGCAGAGATTCGAGAGGGCAACTTCGACAAGGTCGTTGCTGCGCGGCACTGCGTTGTCGAACTCGAGACTGGGGCCGGATCGCTAGACGTCTTAAAGCGCCTCGAGCAGCGATTTCCAGGATGCACGCGTTTCGCGCTCTGGCGTGGGGATGCGGCGTTTCTCGGGGCTACACCTGAGCTATTGATTTCCCGTCGTGGCGACGCGGTGTTGAGTGAGGCCCTTGCGGGTTCAACCGCTCGCGGAGATGCTGACCGAATGATGGCGAGCGAAAAGGAGCGCGAAGAGCATCAGGTGGTGGTCCGTGCCGTGCTGCAGGCGCTCGAGCCGTTTTGCGATCCGCTTCGATCGGCGGCCGAACCCCGTATCCGTGAACTGCCCAACGTGCTCCACATGCAGACACCGGTAGAAGGACGGCTGCGAGAATCGACCCACGTATTGGACCTCGTCCGGGCACTGCATCCGACGCCCGCCGTGGGCGGCGTTCCCACGAAAAGGTCGGTCGATTGGATCGTGCGTCACGAAGGGCTGCCTCGTGGCTGGTACAGCGCGCCTGTGGGATGGACGGACGCCAATGGGGACGGAGAGTTTTTCGTGGCGCTCCGCTCCGGGCTCCTTCGTGATGGCAAGGCCTGGGTGTACGCAGGTGCCGGCATCATGGCTGACTCCGACCCGGACGCGGAGTACGCGGAAACCGAACTCAAAATGCAGGCGCTGCTGGGGGCGCTCCATGGGGACCCCCGCTGATCTCCAAACCGGGTGGGCGCGGCTCGTCATTGGGAGCCTCGTCCAGGCTGGCGTACGCGACGCGGTTGTAAGTCCCGGCTCGCGTTCGACTCCGTTCGTCCTTGCCGCGATACGACACGGTGGGCTCCGGCTCGTGTCGGCCTTCGATGAGCGCTCCGCGGCGCATTTCGCGCTTGGGCAGGCACGCGCGACTGGGCGCCCTTCGTTGCTCATCTGTACCTCGGGCAGCGCACCCGCGAACTATTTCCCGGCTGTGGTCGAGGCCTACGAAGCGGGCATTCCGCTGGTCATTCTCTCGGCCGATCGACCCCCGGAACTCCTTGGTTGCGGCGCCAACCAGACCACCGACCAGCTTCGGATGTACGGCAATCACGTGCGGCTTTTCGCGAACCTGGGCGAACCGCGTGCGGATGCGTCAGACCTTCGCGCCGTCAGACGACTCATGTTCCAGGCAACAGATGTCGCTCTCGGTCCGGTACCGGGCCCGGTGCATCTCAATGCGCAGGCCAGGAAGCCGCTCGAGCCCCACATCGACGACGATCCGGCGGTGCGGGCGGCCCAGGCGGACATCGATGCGTTGCTGGCTGCGCCAGCGCTCACGTTTCTTCGGGACACGACGCTCGACTCATCGGTGACCGAGTCGGTCGCCGCATTGCTCAATGAGGCACGCCGCCCGGTGATACTTTGCGGGCCCGGGTCGGTCGAGCAGCAGGGCGCCGCAGATCCGGTCGCGCGCCTTGCGCAGAAAGCCGGCGCGATGGTGCTCGCCGAAGCCGGAAGCCAGTTCCGCTTCGGCTTTCCAAACGACGGGGCGCTCGGAGCGTTCGACGTGCTCTGGACGACCGCGGCGGGGCGGACGGCGCTTGCACCAGACTTCGTTCTACAACTGGGCGACAGCCCGGTGTCCAAAGGGTGGGAGATTCTCTCGCGGAGCGAGATCACACGCGTGGTCGTTCATCCATGGGCATGGGCTGACCCCTCTTCCTCGGCCGTGATGGTCGTGCACGCCGACCTCGAACGTTTTGCGGCGAGCCTCGCCGACCGAGATTTCGATCTCAGTGGCCGCGACCTCGAGTTCCAATCGAACTTTCGCGCGGCCGAGCGGATGGTTTGGGGTGAGGCGTCTTGCGTCATCGGGGATGCGGAGGACGCCCTCACGGAGGCTGCCGTCGCGCCTGCGATCGTGGACGAAGTTCCTTCAGGCGTGGCCCTCGTGCTTGGAAACAGTCTGCCGATCCGCGACGTCGAGCGCTGGGTGCCTCCTCGGTCTTCCGAGATTCGGGTGTTCGTGCAGCGGGGCGTCAGCGGGATCGACGGCCTCGTCTCCTCCGCTGCCGGGGTCGCTTCACGTGGCGAAGGCGCGACGGTTCTATTGGTCGGAGACGTCAGCTTCCTTCACGACGTGAACGGTCTTGCTTTGGCGACCTCGGTCGCTCGGCCCTTGGTGATCGTGGTCCTGAATAACGGTGGCGGCCGAATCTTCGAACAGCTTCCCCTCGCAGACAGTGAGCCTCGGGACGCGCTTCGGTACTTCACGACTCCGCACGACGCCAACCTTGCCGGCGCTGCGGCGCTCTACGGATGTCGCTTCGACTCGGTAGATCTCGTCTCGACCCTGCGTTCTTCGTTTCGCGCGGCGCTCGATCGTAAGGGGTGTACGGTCATCGAAGCCCGGGTTCCGGCACAGAGTGCGAAAGAGCAGGGCGCGTCGCTGATTGGCCGCGTAGCGGACGTTCTCACGCGCGGGGCGCTTTGATGTGGATGCTGCTTCACGGATTCATGGGATCCGAGCGGAGCTGGGATTCGCTCATCACGATGGGTCGATTCGACGACACGCCTCGGCGGCCTCGTCTATTGGGCCATGGCGATGACTGGCGGTCGCGACGCGTGAGCACGTTCGAAGAGGAAGTCGCACGCCTCGTCGACGAGGCGGGATCGATGCCGTCGCCCCGCTTCCTCTGTGGCTACTCGATGGGTGCTCGTGTTGCGCTTGGCGCGTTGGCCGCCGGCGGCGTCGACTTCGCGGGTGCCGTGCTGGTAGGAGTCCACCCTGGGCTCGAGACGCGCGCCGAGCGCGCCGAGCGCCGTCAAGTCGACGCGGCTCGAATCGGTCAGATCCGCGAAGAAGGGCTAGGCGCGTTCGTGGACGCTTGGGAGTCCGACCCCTTGTTCGCGAGTCAGCAAGGCCTTGCAGGCGCCAAGCTCTCCGTCCAGCGTGACGTTCGCGTGGGGCATGACCCGGCTGGGCTCGTCACATCGCTCGAGGTTCTCGGTCTGGCCGAGATGCCCAGCTATGCCGACACGCTCCGATCGCATTCGAACCTGCTCCTGGTGGCGGGCGCCCTCGACGACAAATTCGTTTCGATCGCGCGTCGTGCTGGGACTCCAAGAGCTCCGGTATTCGTGGAAGGCGCGGGTCACAATGTCGTACTCGAAGCCCCGGGCGCGATTGTCGAGACCATGGAAGCCGTAGAGTGTAACCATGCGCGAGACTGAGCTGAAGCCCGGCAGCGTAGGAGCCTGGGTCTTGGCGTCGCGACCTGCGACCCTCACGGCAGCGCTCGCGCCGGTCGCTGTGGGCACAGCCTGCGCATGGCGAATCGGCGCGTTCCACTGGGACGTGGCATTGGCGGCGCTGGCCGGCGCGTTCTTGATCCAAATCGCGACCAACTTTGCGAACGACATGTTCGATTTCCAAAAGGGGGCGGACGACGACGGTCGTCTTGGGCCCACGCGCGCTGCCCAAGCCGGGTTGCTCACGGTCAAACAGCTTCGCAGTGGAATCCTCGTGATGCTGCTGGCTGCGCTCGCCATCGGCTTCTATCTGACTTGGGTTGCCGGCCCTTTGGTCGTCGCCATCGGCCTCTCGTCAATCGCTGCGGGCCTCGCCTATACGGGGGGGCCGTTCCCTCTCGCGTACAACGGCCTCGGCGACGTGTTCGTGATGGTGTTCTTCGGCTTCGTCGCCGTGTGCGGAACGACGTTCGTTCAGGCCGGCTACGTCCCTGCACTTTCTTGGGCCGCGTCCGTCCCTGTTGGCGCTCTTGCCACCGCGATCTTGGTGGTAAACAACCTGCGGGACATGGAGGGCGACGCGCGTGCGCGCAAGCATACATTGGTGGTGCGCTTTGGGCGCGACAACGGTGTTCGCGAGTACATCCTCTTGTTGGTCGTGGCCTATGCGACCTCGGTTGGGGTGTGGATCATGGGGTGGACCGGACCCTTGTCCTGTCTTCCTTGGGTGACCCTCCCGTGGGCCGTGCGTCTTGCACGCTCGGTGCGGCGGGATCGTGGAGTCGTCCTGAACCAAACCCTCTCGGGGACTGCGAAGCTCCTTTCGGTCTTCGGGATCCTCTTCGCGCTGGGGATCGCGATATGAAACTGAACGCGCGCGTCGACGTCGTCAAAGGCGATCTCGGTGAGGATCTCGTCGGGCCTATTGCTGACCACGGCTCGCGATCATTCGTCGTGCTGACGCTTACCGATGAGGATGGTGTCGTCGGCGTCGGGGAGGGATCCCCGTTGCCGGGGTACTCGCCGGATACGACCGAGGACGCCGCGAACGATCTTCGCGATCTCCTCGAGGAGCCTCTCGAGGCAAGGGCGTCAATATCGCCAAGGGCGCTTCTCGAGATACCCGAAGCTCAACTGATGCAGAGTCCAGCGGCCCGTTTCGCCTTGGAGACAGCGCTGCTCGACTGGCTTGGGAAGGTTCGCGACAAGCCCGCGCATGTCTTGGTCGCACACGGGCCCGTGGCACCAGTCCCGGTTGCGCATCTGGTGATGGAGGCCAATGCCGAGTCGTGGGAACGACGTGCCGATCGATTGGTGGCGCGGGGTGCGACTCACCTCAAGTTCAAAGTAGGCCAGACCTTCGCCGCGGAAGTCGAAGCGTTGCGCAAGGTGCGCGCTTCTCACCCCGCGTTGACGATTCGACTCGATGGCAATCGGCGTATCGCTCTCGAGGAGTTCCAACTCCACGTCGATGCGCTTTCATCGTTAGACCTGGAGTTCATCGAAGAACCGGTCCCTGAGTCGGACCTTCTTGCGGCTGCCTCGCTAGGGCTCCCGTTGGCACTCGATGAGAGTCTGCGAGACGAGACCTCGAGCCGTTCGCTCCTACCAAGCCCCCACGTCGTGGCCGCGGTCATCAAGCCCACGGTTCTCGGCGGATTCAGTGCTGCTCTCGAGCTCGCCGACATCGCTAGGGAGCATGATGCGGAACCCGTGCTGTCACATACGTTCGAGGGTCCGATCGGACAGGCGGCGTGTGCAGAACTCTCCCTCGCGCTCCAAACACGACTTGCGGCCGGTCTTGGCACACATCCCTGTCTGTTGCTTTGGCCGACTCATCGGATCGCCGCGATGACCTCTGGCGACATTCAACCGCACGACGCGCCCGGGCTCGGTCTCGAGTTCGAGGATGTCTACGATGCGTGAGCTGAGCGTTCTCCAAGCAGCCCGTGAGGTCCCCGATCGAGACTTCCTGATCACACCCCAGGAGACTTTCTGCTACGCGGATGTCGCCGAGCGCACACGGCATGCGATGGCGGGACTCACGAGGTCCGGTGTTGCGCTTGGAGCTCGGGTGGCAATCAGCCCCGATGCGAACATCGACTCGATCGTCTGGCTTTTGGCCCTCTTCGAGCTTGGCTGCCCGGCGGTCCTGCTACATCCGAGGCTTTCGGTGAGGGAGCGTGAGACGATCGTGGACAAAGTGGACCCAGAGCGGGTCCTCGACGGCCCGCCTCCGACCGGAGGAAGCCCCGATCGCGTTTCGGCAAACGCAGTGCCCGAAGAGCAGATCCTCGCGGTTGTGTTCTCGTCTGGCAGCGGGGAGAGGGCACGCGGCATCTCGTTGTCGCGGCGCGCCTTCATCGCGTCGTCCGAGGCCCATGCCAGAAATCTTGGATGGTTGCCGTCTGATAGGTGGCTGCTGGCGATGCCGCCCGCACACGTCGGTGGGTTCTCCATTCTGACCCGGTGCCTCATCGCGCGCGCCGCGATCGTGCTCGCCAACGGGTCTTTTGATCCGGGTCGAACGATTCGTGCCCTCGAGTCCCAGCGGGTGTCGCTCCTCAGTGTGGTCCCGACGATGTTGCACCGACTCCTCGAGTCGACGACGCCCCGTTGGGAACCATCTCCGTCGCTTCGTGCCGTTCTCGTGGGCGGCGCTCAGTTTCCGGATTCGCTTCGCCGTCGCGCCGCTGCCCGCGGCGTACCGGCTGTGGGGACCTACGGTCTCACCGAAGCGTGTTCGCAGGTTGCAACCCAGCGCCTTACGGAAGTCGGGAAGGCAGGGTCGGGGGCGCCGCTCTTCGGCATCAAGGTTCGGATTCGGGGGGGCGAGATTCAAGTCGCGGGGCCGACGATGATGAATGGCTACCTCGACGCGGAGGACGATGCGGCAGGCTGGACAGAGGACGGT
>JBATTM010000021.1:0-5687 GCA_049670545.1 Polyangiales bacterium | reverse complement strand
GGCTCTCCGTGGGGCGCCGCCATTTGACCGAGGTAGGCCGACTTCTTACGGGGCCCGGCGAGGTCCTGCTAGGATCAGGATGGGCGGTTCGCCGTGATGGTGCGCTGCTTTACCTGGAATATCGTGAGCATCGACGTACGCGCAGCAATCGTTTCTGAGGGGCCTACGGGCCAAAGGTTGCCAAACGCCGTCCGCAGCCTCACACAGATTGAAGGGATGTGGGCCCCATGCTAGCCCAACGTGTGGTCTCTGGGCCCACCTTACACCTATGAAACAAAGCCAAAAAACACTGCTCTTCTGGGTCCTCGTGATCTTGATGTGCATCGTCATCTTCAATTTCGTCGCGCGCGAAGAGCAGCCACGAAGCGTCCCCTTCAGTGAGTTCGTCACCGACGTGACCGAAGGCAACGTCAAGAAGGTGAAGATCCGGCCGCAGGAGAACAGCGGCGAGTACACCTACTGGCTCAACACGGACGAAGAAGAGACCATGGCCAACGGCAACCGCGCCACACGGTCCGAGAAGGTCACCGTCGGGATCATGGGCGAGCAGATCAACCAGAAGCTGCTCGATGGCAAGGTCAGCGTCGAGTACATGCCCGAGGATCAGAACAGCCTCTGGACGAGCATCTTGGTGACGTGGCTTCCGATGATCTTCCTCGTCGGCATCCTGTTGTTCTTCATGCGGCAGCTTCAAGCGTCGGGTGGCAAGGCGATGAGCTTTGGCAAGTCGCGTGCCCGTCTCCTCAACGAGTCGCAGAACAAAGTCACCTTCACCGATGTCGCGGGCATCGATGAGGCCAAGGACGACTGCGAAGAAATCATCGCGTTCCTCAAGGACCCGAAGAAGTTCCAGCGCCTTGGCGGGCGCATCCCAAAGGGTGTGCTTCTAATGGGCTCGCCCGGCACCGGCAAGACCCTCCTCGCGCGGGCGATCGCGGGGGAGGCCGGCGTCCCGTTCTTCAGTATTTCCGGCTCCGACTTCGTCGAGATGTTCGTCGGCGTGGGCGCGTCGCGCGTCCGTGACCTCTTCGAGCAGGGCAAGAAGCACGCGCCGTGCATCATCTTCATCGACGAGATCGATGCGGTGGGGCGTCACCGTGGGTCGGGCCTCGGCGGCGGTCATGACGAGCGAGAGCAGACGCTCAACCAGCTTCTCGTCGAAATGGACGGGTTCGAGTCGAGCGAGGGTGTCATCATCATCGCGGCGACCAACCGACCGGACGTGCTCGACCCGGCGATCCTTCGCCCGGGCCGCTTCGACCGACGCATCATCGTGCCTCGGCCCGATCTCAATGGCCGGCAGGGGATCCTCGCAGTCCACACGCGGCGGGTTCCGCTTGGAGACGACGTGCAGCTGGGCATCATCGCGCGCGGCACGCCTGGGTTCTCGGGCGCGGATCTCGAGAACCTCGTCAACGAGGCTGCCCTTCTCGCGGCGCGCCAGGACAAAGATTTGGTCTCGATGTCCGACTTCGAGATGGCCAAAGACAAAGTCATGATGGGTTCCGAACGCCGCTCGATGGTGATTAGCGAGCACGAGCGCAAGACCACCGCGTACCACGAGGCGGGCCACACCCTCGTCGCCAACCGGCTTCCGAACCACGATCCCATTCATAAGGTCACGATCATCCCGCGTGGCCCCGCGCTTGGCCTCACGATGTCGCTCCCCGAGGAAGACAAGCAGAGCTACAGCGCGGATTGGGTCCTCGATCGAATCGCGATGGCGCTCGGCGGCCGGCTCGCCGAAGAACTGGTCTTCGAGCAGCTCACCACGGGGGCGGCCGACGACTTCAAGAAAGCGACCCAGCTGGCTCGTTCCATGGTCACCGAGTGGGGCATGAGCACGGCGCTTGGCCCGCTTTCGTACGTCGAGAAAGAGGAAACAGGCTTTCTCGGCCAGAGCTACCACAAGGACTACTCCGAGGAGACCGCCAAGGAGATTGACGACGAGGTCCGGCGCATCATCAACACGCAGTACGACCGTGCGAAGGCCCTCCTGGAGCAGAATCGCGAGCAGCTTGACGCGATCGCAGAGGCCCTCCTCGAGCGCGAAACGCTCGGTCGGGAAGAACTCGAGGCGATCATGCGGGGCGAGGAGCTTCCACCGCCTATGATCGTCAGCGTGCCGACCTACGCGGAAAAGCGTCGCGAGAGCGAAGAAAAGCGAAAAGGCGCGATTTTTCAGCCGCGCCCGCGCGAGGTGCCCAGCGCCGGGTGATGACGGAGGTCCGGATGCCGGAGCTGTGGGGTGTTCTCAACATCACTCCGGATTCCTTCAGCGACGGTGGTAGGTTCCTCGATCCCTCTGACGCTCTGGCGCACGCGAAGCGCCTGATTTCGGAGGGTGCCGCGGTCCTGGACGTCGGCGGCGAGTCCTCCCGGCCTGCCGGCACGGCCTACGGGGAGGGCTTCGAGACCGTGCCGGTCGCGGAGGAAATCGAACGGGTCGTCCCCGTGATTGCACAGCTGACGGGGGAGTTGCGGGCGAAGGTCTCCATCGACACCGTCAAGTCCGAGGTCGCAGAGGCGGCCTTGGACGCGGGGGCCAGGGTCGTCAACGACGTTGGCTGTGCGCGCAATCCGCGCCTTGCCGAGGTGGCTGCGCGCACCCAGGCGGAATACGTCATCATGCACAATCGGGGTCGCGGCGAGGTGCAGCCTCCCCATACCGACTACTCGGATGTGGTTTCAGAGGTCCTCAGCGAACTCCTCGAGGCGGCGCGCCGGGTCGAATCAGCGGGCGTGGACCGTGCCCACATCTGGCTCGACCCCGGCCTCGGCTTCGCCAAGACCGCCGCGCAGTCGCTCTCACTTCTAAGTTCTCTTGGGCGTTTCCGAAAGACCGGATACCGTATACTTGTGGGCCCTTCGCGGAAATCCTTCATCGGCCGGCTTGCGCCCAATCCTGACGGGACGGTGCCTTCGGCCGATGCGCGCCTTGGTGGGACGGCAGCTGCCGTCGACCATTGTGCAAATGCGGGCGTCGACGCAATTCGGGTGCACGACGTCCATGCGCTTCGGCAGTTCCTGGAAATGAAGAAAGTGCTCCGTTCGACCGTCGAGGTCACGCCATGATTGAAGTCCTTACAGGCGCACTGAGCGAACTCGTAAACGGGTTCGTCGCGTTCTTCCAACGCGGTGCGTGGGACGTGCTTCACGACTGTCTCGACATCGGCTTGGTGGCGGTGCTGATCTACTGGGCTCTGGTGATCTTACGCGGTACGCGTGCCATGCAAGTGGCGATCGGTCTGTGTCTGGTATTCGTCGGGTATCTGTTCGCGCGTCGGATCGGCCTCGTCACCGTCACCACCATTCTTGACTCCGTGCTGGCGTACCTCGCGGTCATCGTCGTCATCATTTTTCAGTCCGACATCCGTCGCGCGTTGGCGCGCATGGGCAGACGCCCCCTGCTTCGTGGACAACGGACTGCCAAAGAAACCCAGACGATCGAAGAAGTAATTAAGGCTGCCGGTACGTTGGCCCAAAAACGCATAGGCGCGCTGATCGCGTTCGAGCGAAGCGCCGCACTTGACGAGTTCATCGAACGCGGCGGTGAAGTGGATGCCAAGGTCAGCAAAGAACTGCTGCACAGTATCTTCGTGCCAAGCTTCGAAAATCCGATGCACGATGGTTCGGTCATCATTCGTGAGGGTCGAATCTGGCAGGCGGGAGTCTTCCTTCCGATGGCGGGGACGGCAGGGGGCGATCGAACCCTCGGCGCGCGCCATCGTGCGGGGCTTGGCATTACCGAAGAGACCGATGCCGTCGTCATCGTCGTATCGGAGGAGCGAGGCGCGATCTCTCTGTGCTTCGATGGAAACATCGTCCGAAACCTGAACGTGACCTCTCTCCGCGATGCGCTTTACGGTTTGTTTTACGCGCCGAAGCCGGCTCGCAGGAAGTCTGATCGGCGCAGCACCGCGGTACCGCCTGAGCCCGCCACCGCGTCGAGCCAAGAGGCGGTGCTGAGCGTCAAGAAGGCCGAAGAAGCGCCATGAGTGGGTTTCTCGACGGGCTTCGATCGATGCGCTTCTTCTTCACCGAAAACCTGGGCCTGAAGGCCGGGGCGCTCGGGGTGGCGATTCTGATGTTCTCGCTCGTCCACGGCGCCGAGGACATGGAGCGCAACGTCTACGTCGACGTGGTCGTGCAGCCTCCGCCAGGTGCCGAGGACATGATCCTCATCACAGACATTCCCGACCGTGTGCGTGTTCGTCTCAAAGGAAGTCGGGCGCGGCTCAACTCGATTCGCCAGGAGACGCTTCCTCCGGTCGACGTCAAGCTCAAGAGCATCGAAGACCCTCGCTTCTACTTCGAGAAAGAGGCTTTTGATCTTCCCACGGGGGTCAAGGTGCTTGGGGTCGTTCCACCGTCGGTGACCTTCAAGTTCGTGGCGCGGGCGACGAAAGAGCTTCCCGTCGAGCTGTTTCTCGACGGAGAACCGTCCGACGGCCTCGAGTGGGCGACAGAACCGCAAGTGTTTCCCGACACCATCGAAGTGGAGGGGCCGAGCGACGTCGTGAGCTCGATGCGCAAAGTGCGCGCCATGGAGATCGACGTCTTGGCGCTCGAAGAGGGCGTGACCCAGCGGGAGCTTCCCTTGATGGCCGCACCCGCCAACACGACATTTGGAACGCAGTCGGTGTTGGTCACCCTTCATCTTCAGCCCAAGATGGTGGAGCGCGTGCTGCGGTCCCTGCGCGTTGATGCGCAGGGTGCGGTGCCTACGTCGATGCGCCCGCGAGCGGTGAGCGTTCGCATTCGAGGGCAGGAGACCGTGGTGCGTGGCCTTGCCCCGGACTCCGTGGTGGCGTTCGTCAGTCTCGGCGCGATCGCCGATCAGGACGGCGCGACCAGTGTCCCAGTCGAGCTGCGGGGCCTTCCCGACGATGTCGAGATCCTACGCATTGAGCCCGCCAACGTCAGCGTCTCCCTCGAGCCCCACTAAAACTCTCGCTCGGCTTGGTGCGCGATGCCTTCGGCCATCGCTTGGATGCGGTCCTGCTTGAGACCCTCGATCATCACCCGGAGCTTGGGTTCGGTGCCGCTCCACCGCACGAGCACGCGGCCGTTGGCGCCCAGAGACTTCTCGGCTTTCGCGATCGCCTTGCTCGTTTTCGGCAGCTCGGCCAACGGCCGTCGCCCGGGAAGGGTGACGTTGACGAGCACCTGCGGCACACGCTGCATGGCGTCCGACGCAAGCTCCGACAGAGGTTTCTCCTCGCGGAGCACGATCGCCAGCACCTGCATCGCTGCGACGAGGCCGTCGCCGGTCGTCGCGTGGTCGAGGAAGATCAAGTGTCCCGATTGCTCCCCGCCGAAGTTCAGGCCCCGCTTGCGCATCGCCTCGACCACGTATCGGTCGCCGACGTTGCAACGCAGGAGCTTCCCGTTGTCGTTGAGGATGGCGCGCTCGAGTCCGAGGTTGCTCATCACGGTCGCGACCAACGTGCGCCTCCGCAGCCGCTTGGCGCGAAGCATGCGAGTGCCGCACAGGGCCATGATCGCATCACCGTCGATCTGATTCCCCTTCTCGTCGATCATGATGACGCGGTCCGCGTCGCCGTCGAGCGCGATTCCCAGATCGGCCCCGCGGCGGCGGACCTCGCGCGCGCAGGCCTCTGGGTGAAGGGCGCCGGCACGGTGGTTGATGTTCTTTCCATCGGGTTTGATGCCCACGGGGTGGA
>JBATTM010000020.1:0-4104 GCA_049670545.1 Polyangiales bacterium | reverse complement strand
AGTCTCTCCGGATGCTTCGAGAAAACAAACGGTGAACCACTCGTCGTCGTCACTCCAGTGCCGAATGAGATTGAACCCTGCCGAACTCGCAAGCGCCTCGAACTGATCGAGATCGTACTTGTGGGAGTGCTCCGTGACGATGTACTCGCCCTCTGTAAACACAATCTCGGTGCCGGCCAAACGCACGGTCTGCGCTTCGCGGCTGACGAGTCGCATCTCGACGCGCCCCTCGTCTTCGAGGTACGGGGCATGATGATGAAACTTCGAGAGGTCGAAATCGGCACCGAGGCGGTTGAGGCGACTCAAGATGTTGAGATTGAACGCGGAGGTGACGCCGATGGAATCGTTGTACGCTGCCTCGATGCGAGCGGGATCCTTCTTTCGGTCGATTCCGATCAACAACCCGCCGCCGGGCCCCACCAAATCGGCGACGCGCCGCAAGAACTCGGACGCCGCTTGATGGGTGAAGTTGCCGATTGTGCTCCCAGGGAAGAACGCGGCGATGCGGGCGCTTGGCCGATGCGGACGAGGGAGTCGCAGCGGCTGCGTGTAGTCCGCACAGACCGAGACAATTTCCATGTCGCGATGGCGATCGGCCAGTTGCGCCGCGGATGCTTCTAGCGCCTCTCTCGAAATGTCGATCAGCACGCAGCCCGCCGGGTCGACTAGCGCGTCCAAGAGTTTCTGGGTTTTCAGACCCACTCCCGAGCCAAATTCGACCAACGTCGCGTGAGTCCCGATGGCCTCGGCCATCTCGTGAACGCTCCGGTCGAGAATGCCAAGCTCGGTACGCGTCGGGTAGTATTCAGGTAGCTCTGTGATGGCTTCGAAGAGACGTGCGCCGAGGGCGTCGTAGAAGTATTTGCACGGAAGCGCTTTGTCCGCCTGTCCTAGCCCTGCGACCGACTCCGCACACAGGTCGCCGACTTTTGGATGGAGGTCGATGAACCGGACGCGTTGGGATTGGCTGCGGGGATCAAATGCGAACATCGAATCAACCTTCGTCACGGGCGAGGCGGATGCCACTGAGTTGCCAACGGGCGTCCGGCGGGAAAAAATTACGATATGTTCTTCGCGCGTGCCCTGCAGGGGTCGCGAAGCTGCTGCCTCGCAATACATACTGGCCGCACATGAACTTGCCGTTGTACTCGCCGATCGCACCTGCTGCGGGGCGGTACCGGGGATACGGAGCGTAGCTGGACTGGGTCCACTGCCAACACGCCCCATAGATGCGGGGCTGAGATGCGTGTGTCCAGGGCGCCTTGTCACCAAGGGCGACATACTCGGGTGCGGAAGTCGCGGCTTCCCATTCTTGCTCTGTCGGCAGGCGAGACCCTGCCCAGCGAGCGTACGCATCGGCCTCGAAATAGCTCACGTGGGTCACAGGATCGCCAAGCCCCACGGGCCCCCGGCCATGGAGACTGAAGACGCTCCACGACTCACCGTCATTGCCCCAGTACAGAGGCGCACGCCATTGGTTCTCACGGGCTTGGTTCCAACCTGCACTGAGCCAGAGTTCTGGCCGTTCGTATCCGCCGTCGGCCATGAACTCGAGGTACTCTCGATTCGTCACCAACCTCTGCGAGATGGAGAACGGCTGCAACAGCACATCGTGCGCGGGGCCTTCATTGTCGAAATGAAACGAGTCTTCAGCGAACCCTACAGAAACGACGCCACCTTCGTGGTGCGACCACCGATGCGCAAGAGATTGCGAGGCCTCTGGCGCTCGCAATGGATCGTCACAGTAGGCCGGCGCGGTCGGATTGAATGACAACAAGTGCTTGACGTCTGTGACGATCAACTCTTGGTGCTGCTGCTCGTGATGCAGCCCGAGCTCGATTCGGGCGGCCTGCTCTTCGTCGACACCGCCCGCGAGGAGCGACGCCATTGCATCGTCGACGCGATCGCGGTAGGCCGTGACCTCATCGTGGGTGGGACGCGTGAGAAGCCCACGCGACGGCCGGTGATACTGCTCCCCGACCGCGTTGTAGTAGCTGTTGAAGAACACGTCGAACGATGGCGAGGAGAGGGGCTCGTGTCCTGCGGGTCGAAGGACGAACGTCTCGAAGAACCAAGTAGTGTGGGCTCGGTGCCATTTGACCGGACTGGCGTCCGGCATGCTTTGCACGCACTGGTCCTCGGCCGTCAACCGGGCGGTGATCGTCTGTGTCTGGGCACGGACGCGCTCGAAGTCGCTCACCAGTTGCCCAAGGTGCATCTCGCCATTCATAGGTACTGCCTTGGACGGGTCAAGGGATCTGGTGTTACCAAAAAACCGCCCTGCCGTCACCGCCCGATCTCGGATCGAAGAGAAAATCAGGTCCTCGAGACCTGAGCATCCAGTCAGAGGCTGTCGTAATACTGACGCGCCTCAATCGCCGTCCGGCGCAACCCTTCGTTCGTATCGACGAGGGGCTCGTAGCCAAGATCGCGCTTCGCCTTGCCGATCGAGAAGTAGTTGTCGACGTCGCACATACGGACGGTCATGACGCTCAACACGGGTTTCGGCCTCCCGAATGCTCGATAGAACCGCTCCCCTACGGCGGCCACTGTTTGCGCCACCCTCGAGGGCACGCGTACGTGCCGTGTCTTGATTCCCATGTGTTCGACGAGCTTCACGCTGAAAGCGCCCGTGTTGATCGGTTGGCCGTCGGTCACGAAGTACGCTTCACCACAGACCGGAGAGCCAGGCACGAGTCGCTCGGCGGCTCGAGTCTGTGCGTCGACGAGATTGTCGATGTACGTATAGTCGATGAGCGCAGTGCCATCACCGAAAGTGATGACGGGGACACCTTGTTTGATCGCCTCTACCATGGGGCCGACCATCAAGTTGCGCTCACCCGGCCCGTAGATTCCCCCGGGGCGAATCGCGCACGTCAGCATGCCACCGGACGCGGTCGCGTCTGAAGCCCGCAAGACGAGTCGCTCCGAGGCCACCTTGGTCGACGAATATAGGTCCTTGCCAGTGCTGTACGGGGTGCTCTCGTCGGCACCCTGGGTATCTTGGCCCCATGCGGTGATGATCGAGCTGGTATGCACGAACCGCTTCACCCCTTGTCTCGAGGCCACATCGAGAAGCGCTCGCGTACCATCGACGTTGACGCCGCGCACGAGTTCCGCCAGTCGCCTTGGTGCAAAGGTGAAGGTCTCGATGAGGGCGGCTGTATGGAAAATCGTATCCACGCCGTCGCATGCATCTCGTAGCGCCGCCTGATCGCGAATATCAACCTCGAACCAACGAAGGCGCTCGTGCTCGTACGACGGTTTGGCGCGGTCGACCCCGTGGACGGTACATCCTCGGGCAAGCAGGGCACGGACCAGGTGACTCCCGAGGAAGCCGGCACTCCCTGTCACGAGGCAACACTCACCGTCGATTGTTCTCGATTCCATCGATTCCCTTCACACTGTCGGCAAGGACGCGCTCGCATGCAGGATACGCATGTCCCCGTTCTTGAACCCGTACGTGACCGCCGAGCACACCTCGAAGCGCGCCTTGGTGATTCGCCATTCACCCTCGACCCGCGCGTACGCGTCGTCGTAGTAGCCACCCACCACGCTCACCGTTCGGAGCTCGGTGTTCATCAAGTGGTAGACGAGGCCCCAACGTGCACGCGCGGTATCCGGCCCTTGCACCTCGATCTGAGGGGGACCGCCGTGGTGCATCTCGATGATCTGCATCTGGCACGCCACGTCACGAAACACTTCGTAGAGACCGTCCCGGTGGTTCACGAGACCGACGGGCCCGTCGTAGTGAATGAGCACCTCGCCCTCGGCGAAGCAGTCCCGAACGCCTTCGACGTCTTTCTGGTC
This sequence comes from Polyangiales bacterium, assembly GCA_049670545.1. Lineage (GTDB taxonomy): Bacteria > Myxococcota_A > Polyangia > Polyangiales > Houyiibacteriaceae > SG8-38. The sequence goes on along the minus strand of JBATTM010000020.1, from coordinate 294 downwards.
GCAGCAGTACCAGTAGCGAGCTTTAAGCACCTTGATCGCCTCGATCGCCTCGAGCCGGGCAATGCGATCTTCGAGAGTCTCGGAAGTGGGAACGCTCATCGGAAAGGCCATGTATCCGAAACCCCCATACCCACGCAAGGCGGGGGGCACTGACACTGGCACTGACACTGGCACTGCTTTACCCGGGGGGCTGGGGCGCCAGGGTGTCTCTGCCTTCCGGCACGCCGAGGACGGCGCGGAGGACTTTCTGCTCAACTTCGCGTTCGAGGCGAATGGGCGTGGGGATACGCAACA